>JAFPYE010000149.1 GCA_017412325.1 Kiritimatiellia bacterium
CCACGTCGAAAGCCCAGTACCCGAGGTGCCATGCGCGGCTTGTTTCGGGGTCGCAGCCGAGCACACCGAAGCAGGATGAGGCGAGTTGCGCAGGACTGCGACCCGAAGCTGTATATGTATACTGCGAGCGGTCGCATGGACGCGCAAATCGCCCGCCCTGCACAGGGAGCACGGTTGCCCCGACCGCGACCGCACACGGTAAAGGCACTCAAGACAGCGCCGAGAACCCCCATCCGGCGATTCTCACGCTCAAAAAATAGGCAAACTCCAACCGCTACAGGTTGGCGAAGGGGTTGCAGCTGAAGCCGCTGCCGGACGCCGGGGCGAACGACGTGCGCGGGGCGCGGCGCATCTCGCGCGGACGTCCACCGCCCGCGCCACCGCCCGCACCGTGCGCCAGCCCCACCGTCGGGCGCGTCTTCGCCGAGAGCGAAATCCGCCCGCGCGCCGTATCGACGCCGATTACCGTCACCTGCAGGCGGTCGCCCGCCTTCACGACGGTGTTCGGGTCGGTCACGTAGTTGTCCGACAGCTCCGACAGGTGGACGAGCCCGTCCTGGTGCACGCCGATGTCGACGAACGCGCCAAACGCCGTCACGTTGGTGACGACGCCCTCCAGCTTCATCCCCTCGCGCACGTCTTCGATCTTCGTCACGTCCTCGCGGAACTTCGGCGGCTCGAACGTCTGGCGCGGGTCGCGGCCCGGCTTGACGAGCTCGCTGACGATGTCCTTCAAGGTCGGCTCGCCGACCTCGCCCGTGATGTAGCGCCGCACGTCGATCCGCTTCGCCGCGAGCGAATTGCCGACGAGCTCGCCGAGCGTAAGGCCCAGGTCGTCCGCCATCTTCCCCACGAGCGCATAGCGTTCGGGATGGACCGCGCTCGCGTCCAGCGGGTTCGCGGCACCGCGGATGCGCAGGAAGCCCGCGCACTGCTCGAACGCCTTTTCGCCGAGCCCCTTCACCTTCTTGAGTTCCTCGCGGCTCGTGAACTTGCCGTGCTCGTTGCGGTACTCGACAATCGCCTTCGCCAGGGTCGGCGTCACGCCCGAGACGCGCTCCAGGAGCGGCGCGGAGGCCGTATTGAGCTCCACGCCGACGCCGTTCACGCACGAGACGACCACCTCGTCGAGCTTCGCGCCCAGCATCGTCTGGTTCACGTCGTGCTGGTACTGCCCCACGCCGATGGCCTTGGGGTCGACCTTGACGAGTTCCGCCAGCGGGTCCTGCAGGCGCCGCCCGATGGAGATCGCGCCGCGCACCGTGAGGTCGAGGTCGGGGAACTCCTTGCGCGCGATTTCCGACGCGGAGTAGACCGACGCGCCCGCCTCCGAGACGCTGACGACGAGGGGCGTCGGGATTTCGGGATGCTGCGCCGCGAGCTTCTTCAGCGTCGCGCGGCAGAACGCCTCCGTCTCGCGCCCCGCCGTGCCGTTGCCGACGGCGATCGCCTCGGGGCGGAACTTGTTGACGATCAGCGCGAGCGCGCGGGCGGCCTCGTCCGGCTTCTGCTGCGGAAAGAGGACGGTCTTGCCGAGATACTTGCCCGTCGCGTCCATCATCGCCACCTTGCAGCCCGTGCGGATGCCGGGGTCGATGGCGAGGACCGCCTTTTCGCCGAGCGGCGCGGCGAGGAGCAGGTGGCGCAGGTTCTCCGCGAAGACCTCCACTGCCGCGCGGTCGGCCTCCATCTTCTTGTCCACCGTCACGTCGATTTCGCACGACGGCGCGAGCAGCCGCTTGTAGGCGTCCGCCGCCGCCTGGCGCATCTGCTCGCCGTCCGTCTCCAGGAGACTCAGGATGCCGTCGAGCGCGAGTTCCCTGTCGAGCTCCAGCTTGACCCAGAGGACGTTTTCGTTCTGCCCGCGCTTGATGGCGAGGTAGCGGTGCGAGGGGATCGTCGCGATCGGCTCGGAAAAGTCGTAGTACTGCTCGAACTTGGTCGGCTCGGTCGGCTTGGGGCTCGCGACCTCGCTCTTGACGAGCGCCTTGGTCGCGAAGAGCTGGCGCACGAACCCGCGCACGTTCGCCTGGTCGGCGATGCGCTCGGCGAGGATGTCGCGCGCGTACTGGAGCTCTTCTTCGCCCTTGCCGGCGGCGGCCGCGTCGCCGTCGTTCCAGATCGCGTCCGCAAGCGGCTCGAAGCCCTTCTCCTTCGCAACCTGCGCGCGCGTGCGGCGCTTGGGCTTGTAGGGCTGGTAGAGGTCTTCAAGCGCGGACTTCTGGTAGCAGGACGCGATCTGCGCGGCGAGCTCGTCGGTGAGCTTGCCCTGGCCGTCGATCGTCTTCAGGATCGTTTCCTTGCGCGCTTCCAGCTCCGTGTAGTAGGCCAGCCGTTCCTGGATCTTGCCGATCGCCACCTCGTCGAGGTTGCCGTGCGCCTCCTTGCGGTAGCGCGCGATGAACGGCACGGTGCTGCCCTCGCCGAGGAGCTTTTCGACGGCGGCGATCTGGCGGGCGGAAGCGCCCACCTCCGCCTGCATGCGTTCGATGATTTCCGGTTTCATGTGTTCTTGACTCTTCTTTCGATTCCTTCGCGCGGCTCGGCCTCGGGCGGGATCTTCAGCGGCGCGAGCGGCGCATCGTCGGCGGGGAGCGACTGCCACGCCGCCGAGTAGATGGGCAGGCCCTCCGCGCGGAAGCCCGCCTCGAACTCGGTCCACACCTCCGGCGGGCGCGGCATCGGCTCCACGCGTGCGAAGCGGCTGTCCGCCGCAAAGCACGCCTCGACGACCTCGAAATACTCCCGGTGGTCGGTCACGAACTCGATCCGCCCGCCGAGGACGAGCCGCTTCCAGAGCGCGTTCAGGAACAAGGGCCCGAACAGCCGGTGCGAATGGTGCTTCTTCTTCGGCCACGGGTCCTGGAAGAGCGCGTAGACCGTCCGCGCGTGGTGCGCCGGCAGGAGGTAGTGGAAGGTGTAGAGCGCCTCCAGCCGCAGCACCTTCGCGTTCGCGATCTGGCCGCGCACGCACTTGCCCGCAAAGGAGCGGACGCGCCCGAGCATCCGCTCGATGCCGAGGAAGTCGCAGTCGGGGTTCGCCTTCGCGCGGCGCGTCAGGAAGCCGCCCGATCCGCAGCCGACTTCGATTTCCAGGGGGCGCGACAGGTCGATGTCGAGCGGCCGGCACGGGTCGACGACGCGGATGATCGGATCAATCATGTGAAGAGGAAGAGGTAGATCGCCCAGTTGATCGCGAGCGAATAGAGGTTGGCGAAGAAGTCGTCGACCACGATGCCGCGCCCGCCGGGAATCGCCTGGAGCGAGCGGCACGGCCAGGGCTTCAGGATGTCGACCGCGCGCACGACGACGAAGAAGACGGCCATCGCCCAGCCCGGCAGCGCGGCAAGCGGAAGGCCGATGACGGCGATCGGGTAGAGCATCCATTCGTCGGCGGCGATGCGCCCGTCGTCCTTGATGCCGAGCATCCTTTCGGCGACGTCGCAGAACGGGATCGCCAGGAGCGTCAGCCCAAGGCACGCGGGCAACTGCGCCCACAGCGGGAGCCGCGTCGTCGCATAGGCGAGCGCCACGCCCGCCGCGCTGCCGAACGTCCCGGGCGCAAACGGCACGACGAGCCCGATGCCCAGCCCCGTCGCCACGAAGAGGCAGAACTTGTCAAACCAACTCCACTGTTCTTTCATGGGCGCATAGTATATCAAAATTTCGCCTGCCCCTCGCCCTCACGGGACGACGGCCAGGGCGGCGGCAAACGCGCCGTCGCAGCCCGACGCGAACGGGATCGACTCGCGCATGTCGACGCACGTAAATTCGGGATGGCGCGCGAGGAACTTCTCGACCTGCTCCTGATTCTCCTCCGGCTCGTTCGAGCACGTCGAATAGACGAGGCGCCCGCCCGGCGCGACGCGCGCGGCGGCCACGTCCAGGATTTCCGCCTGCACGGCGACGAGCTGGCGCATCTTCTCCTCGCTCCAGCTCCAGCGCGCGTCGGGCCGCCGCCGCAAGACGCCCGTGTTGCTGCACGGCGCGTCGACAAGCACCTTCGGAAACGTCCCGACCGGCGGTTCGCCCACGACCGCGACGCCGTCCAGCTTCAGCCGCTTCAGGTTCTCCGCCAGCCGCGCGCGCCGCTTGGGATTCACCTCGCACGCCGTCACCGCCGCACCGCGCCACGCGAGCTGCACCGTCTTGCCGCCCGGCGCCGCGCAGAGGTCCAGCGCCGCCTCGCCCGGCTGGACGTCCATCAGCTCGACCGCGAGCCGCGTGCCCGGGTCCTGCACGATGAAATCGCCCTCCGCAAAGCCCGCCACGTCCTCGACGCGGACGCCGCGCGCCAGCTTCTCGAACCGGTCGCCGGGCTTCCAGGCGAGGTAGGTTTCGCCAGGCGCGTTGTGCCAGGCGCACAGCTTTTCCGCGTCCGCCGCGCCGAAGCGCCCGACCCAGCGGCGGTAGAGCGCGCTCGGAAAGCTCTCGCGGACCTCCGCCGACGCGGATGCGATCAGCGCGTGCATCTCCTCGCGGCGGCGGATCAGGTTGCGCAAAACCGCGTTGACGACCTTCGGCACGTTCGGGTTCGACCCCTCGCGCGCGGCGGCGACCGTCTCGTTCACGGCGGCGTAGTCGGCCACGGCCGGCATGTACAGGACCTGCGCCGCGCCGATGTAGAGCAGCGACTCCAGCTCGCCCTTCGGCCACTTCTTCACGAATTCGCCGAGGACGCGGCGCAGGGGCCGCAGCCGCCGGATCGCCGTGTAGACGAGATCCTGAACAAAGGCGCGGTTGCCGTCCGCGGGCAGCAGGGACGACGGGAATTCATGGGTGACGAGCCAGCGCGCGAAAATGTACGCGGCGATCCTGCGGGCGTTTGTCTTCATCAGGGGTGCACGGGCGACGCTTCGCGGTTGTGGACCTGGCTGCGGTAGAGCGTCCAGCCGTTGTTGAGCCAGAAACTGATGCAGCACACCCACATCGCCGGCAGGAGGAGATGGTGGTTGCCGCTGATTTCCGCCACCATCACGATGGCGGTGAGCGGGATGCGGATCGCGCTCGCGAGGAAGCCCGCCATGCCGACGAGCGCGAACGCCGCGGGCTGGATGCCCATCGATTCGGGCAGGATGCTGGCGAAGAAGAGCCCCGCCGCCGCGCCCAGCGTGCCGCCGCAGACGATGGCCGGCGCGAACACGCCCGCCGAGCCGCCCGAGCCGACGGTGCACGACGTCGCAATCGCCTTCATGAAGAAGAAGCAGACGAAGCCCGTGATCGTCAGCGGCCCGAAGTCGGCGAAGAGCTCGCTCTGGCCCGCCGTGAACGACGCCTGGATGACCGAATAGCTGGGGCCGAGGATGTCGGGGAAGAAGAAGCCGATCGCGCCGGTCAGCAGACCGCCCAGCGCGACGACCGCCCAGCGCGGCAGGTTCGATTCCGCGAACTTGCGCTCGGCGAACCGGAAGCAGTAGATGTAGAAGCGGACGCCGAAGACGATCGCCAGCGCGAGAATGAAGTACGGGATGAGCCGCAGGCTGTTCGCAAAGCACAGGTCCGGCATCGAGAAGAGCGGGTCCCAGCCGAAGAAGCAGGCGAAGATCGCGTAGCTGACCGCGCTCGCGATGAACGACGGCAGCACCGTCTCGTATTCGATGTCGCTCGACGAATAGAAGATCTCGAAGCCGAAGATCGCGCCCGCGAGCGGCGCCTGGAAGAGCGCGGAAATGCCCGCCGCGAGCCCCGCCGCCATCAGGATGCGCCGGGCGCGCACCTTGAGCTGGAACGCGCGCGCGACGACGCTGCCGCACGCCGCGCCGAGGAGCGTGACGGGGCCCTCGTAGCCGCCCGAGCCGCCGCAGCCGACCGTCAGCACCGAGGCGACCGACTTGACGGGGATGACCGCGCCGGGGATGTAGCCGCCCGACTGGTGGTAGGCGCGGATGGCGCTGTCGGTGCCGCGCGCCATCTCCAGGCGCTTGCCGATCTTCAGGAGGAAGTAGCCCGCGACCGCGCCGAGGGCGGGCAGGACGACGAGCAGCCAGCGGTGCCAGTCCAGCAGCGCGTCCGCCGAATACATCCGCCCGATGGCCGCGCCGTCCGTGAGGCGACTGAGCGACTGGTGGTGGCCGAGCCCTTCCATAAAGACGTCGTGCGCGAAGTCGATCAGGTAGCGGAACGCGACGACGACCGCGCCCGTGAACGCGCCCACGAGCGCGGATTCGACGAAGTAGCGTCCGGTGCGGATCGACATGCCCTCGCCCGCCAGGAAGAACTTCCAGCTGGTGCGGGAGAGGTAGCGCGTGAACCTGGACGTGAGCCGCTTCATCGCGGCCTCAGCCGAAGAACGCCTTGTAGAGCGCGCGGACGGCGGCGTCGCAATCCTGCGAACGGATGGCGATCATGAAGCTCACTTCGCTCGAGCCCTGGTTGACCATCGAGATGTTGATGCCGGCGGACGCGAGCGCGAGGCACGCCTTGGCGAACATGCCCGCCGTGTAGCACATGCCTTCGCCGACGACCATCAGGAGCGCGAGGTCGCGGTCGATGCTCACGCTGTCCGGCTTCAGCTCGCGCTGGATGTGCTGGACGACGCGGCGCTCCTTCTCCTTCGGCAGGAAGTGCGACTTGACGATCACGCACTGCGAGTCGACGCCCGAGGGCATGTGCTCGTAGGGGATGCCTTCGTCCTCGAGGATGGCCAGGAGCCGCCGCCCGAAGCCGATCTCGCGGTTCATCAGGTACTTGTCGACGACGATGTTGCAGAAGCCCTCCGCCGCCGCGATGCCGACGACCGTGCCGGGCACCACGCGCCGCGACTGCACGATCATCGTGCCGGGCTCGCCCGGGTGGTTCGTGTTGCGGATGTTGATCGGGATGCGCGCGCGCACCGCCGGGATCACCGCGTCGTCGTTGAAGACGCCGAAGCCCGCGTAGGCGAGCTCGCGCATCTCGCGGTAGGTCATCGTCGGGATGCCCTCCTTGACCTCGCTGACGATGCGCGGGTCGACGGGATAGACCGAATCGACGTCCGTGAAGTTCTCGTAGACGTCCGCGCAGACCGCCGCCGCGAGGATCGAGCCCGTGATGTCCGATCCGCCGCGCGGGAACGTCGCGACCTTGCCGTCCTTCGTGTAGCCGAAGAAGCCGGGGTAGACGACGATGCCCTCGAAGTCCGAGAACGCGCGCGAGAGCGTCGCATAGCTCGCGGGGTCGAGCTGCGCGTCGCCGAACTGGCCCGTCAGCACCAGGCCCGTGTCCTTGGGGCTCGCATAGCGCGCCTTCTTGCCGCGCGCCACGAACGCGGCCGCGACGAGCTTGGCGTTGTTGTCCTCGCCCGCCGCCTTCAGGAGGTCCATGAACTCCTCGGGCTGGAGCGTCGCCACCTGGGCGATGCGGTCCATCAGGTCCATCTCGATATTGCGGACGATCTCGCCGCCGAGCTTCAGCTCGTCCGCCATCTCGGCGTAGCGCTCGACGACCGCGCCGAACTGGCGGTCGGTGTTCTCGCCCGCGAGCGCCGTCTTGGCGAGGGCGATCAGGAGGTCAGTCACCTTGGTGTCGCCCGAAAAGCGCTTGCCGGGCGCGGACACGACGACGATCCGCCGCGCGGGATCCGCGAGGACGATGTCGATCACCTTGTTGAGCTGCGCCGCGTTCGCGAGCGACGAGCCGCCGAATTTGCAGACTTTCATCTTCAGATCATCCTCAGTTTCACGGGCGCGCCGCCGACGACGCCGCTCGCTTCGATTTCCTTGAGCGCCGCCTCCAGGTCGGCCGCCTTCGCCTCGTGCGTCAGCACGACGACCGGCACCGGCTCGTTGCCGACGCCGCCCGCCTTCTGGCTCGCCGCCGAAATGCTGACCGAGTGGTTGCCGAGGATCGTCGCGATCGTGCCGAACGCGCCCGCCTTGTCGGCGACGAGGAAGCGGATGTAGAAGCGCGACGCGATTTCGCCCGCCGCGCGCAGCTTGACCGCGCCCTCGGCGTAGTTCGGGATGGCGCGCGCGTAGCGCGTCTCGCCGTGCGCGAGGTTGCGCGCGATGTCGCCGATGTCGCCCACGACCGTCGAGGCCGTCGGCGCGCGGCCCGCGCCGCGCCCGTAGTACATCGTGTAGTCGCTCATGTCGCCCTTGACCATCGCGGCGTTGAACGCGTCGTTGACGTTCGAGAGCATGTGGGTGAACGGCACGAGCGTCGGGTGCACGCCCACCTCCACCTCGTCGCCGTGGCGCGCGACGACCGCGAGGAGCTTGATGCGGTAGCCGAAGTCGGCGGCGTACTTCACGTCCTCGCCCGCGAGGTTGCGGATGCCCTCGACCTGCACCTGGTCGATGCGGGGCTGGAAGCCGAACGCGAGCGCGGCGAGGATGCACGCCTTGTGCGCGGTGTCGAAGCCGTCGATGTCCAGGGAGGGGTTCGCCTCGGCGTAGCCGAGCTTCTGCGCGTCCTTGAGCACGACGTCGAACGGCAGGCCCTCGTTCTCCATGCGCGTCAAAATGTAGTTGCACGTGCCGTTCAGGATGCCGTGGATGGACTCGATGTCGTTGCCGGCGAGCCCTTCGCGCAGCACGCGGATGATCGGGATGCCGCCGCCCACCGACGCGCCGAAGTAGATGTCCACGCCGTTCGCGGCCGCTGTGTCGAAAATCTCCTTGCCGTATTCCGCCAGCAGCTTCTTGTTGGCGGTGACGACGCACTTCTTCGCGTTGAGCGCATCGAGGACGAACTTGCGCGCGATGCCCGTGCCGCCAATCGTCTCGACGACGATCTGGATGTCGCCGTCGGCGATGACCGCCGCCGCGTCCGTCGTGAGAATGCCGGCCGGAACCGCAATGCCGCGGTCGGTCGTAATGTCGAGGTCGGCGATCTTTTTGAGGACGATATCGACGCCGAGGCGCTTCGCCATGACTTCGCGATGCTTCAAGAGCCCGTCAGCGACGCCCGCGCCGACGGTGCCGAATCCCAATATGCCAACACCAATTTGCTTCATCTATTTTGTCTTTCTTGACTTGAATTTGAATAGTATATCATAAATGGCGGACTAGGTTTCGAGGATTCTAGGTTTCCAAACCTCCCTCCTTGATTCCGGCGGCGTGGAATGATACTCTATGCACCATGAAAAAGCTCTTGATCCTGGCCGCGCTGCTCGCCGTGACGCCGGCCGTCGTCGCGAAACCGAAAGCCATCGTCGTCTTCTACGCCGACGACCTCGGCTACGGCGATACGTCCGTCTACGGGCAGGCGAAGGTGCCGACGCCCAATCTGGAGCGGCTGGCGCACGACGGCTGCCGCTTCTGCGACGCGCACGCGGCGACGCCGATCTGCACGCCGTCGCGCTACTCGCTGCTGACGGGCCGCTCTGCGTTCCGCCGCCCCGACACGCGCATCCTCGACGGCGATGCGAAGCTCATCCTGCCGGTCGAAGGGAGCGGTGAAGCGAACGTCACGCTGCCTGTGCTGATGAAGCGCGCGGGCTACCGCACCGCCGCGATCGGCAAGTGGCACCTCGGGCTGGGCGCGGGCGAGGAGCCCATCGACTGGAACGGCGAAATCACGCCCTCGCCGCGCGAAGTCGGCTTCGACCACTCGTTCGTGATGGCCGCCACCGCCGACCGCGTGCCGTGCGTGTTCATCCGCAACGGCCGCGTCGTCGACCTCGATCCGGCCGACCCGATCGAGGTGAGCTACGACAACGTCGAGAAAAAGTGGGAGGGCGAGCTGACCGCGCACACGAACCCGAAGCTTCTCAAGGCGTGGGGCCGCCCGTCCGACCGTCAGCACGACAAGACGATCATCGACGGCATTTCGCGCATCGGCCACATGCGCGGCGGCGCGGCGGCGTGCTGGAAGGACCAGGACCTCGCCGACCGCCTCACCGCCGAGGCGGAGCGGTTCATCCGGGAGAGCGCGGGACAGCCGATCTTCCTCTACTTCGCCACGAACGACATCCACGTGCCGCGCGATCCCAACCCGCGTTTCAAGGGCCGGAGCGGGCTCGGCATCCGCGGCGACGCGACGGTGCAGATGGACGACTGCCTCGGGCGCGTGCGCGCGGCGCTCGCCGCGGCGGGCTATGACGACACGCTCTTCATCTTCACGAGCGACAACGGGCCGCGCGTCAGCGACGGCTACGAGGACGGCGCGCGCGATGCGTGGGCGAACGACAATCCGGCGGCGCCCTTCCGCGGCGGCAAGTACACCGTGCTCGAGGGCGGCACGCGCATTCCGATGATTGTCGCGTGGCCGGGGCACGTGAAGCCCGGCACAACGAACAACGCGCTCATCTCGCAGACCGACTTCGCGCGTTCGCTCGCGAAGATCGCGGGCGTCGACGTGCCCGACGGCGCGTGCGGCGACAGCCAGGAACTTTCCTACGTCCTGCTCGGCGAAAGCGACGCGGGGCGCGACAGCCTCGTTGAACAGCCGGCGTGGGGCCCGTGGGGCTACCGCAAGGGCGCGTGGAAGCTGATCAACTCGAAGGAACCGCAGCTCTATTTCCTCGACGACGATCCGGGCGAGCGGCACAACCTCGCGGCGGAACGCCCCGAGAAACTGCGCGAACTTCAGCGCGACCTGCGCGCCGCGCTGAAGAACTGAGGGCCGACGTCCCGCGAATGTGATATACTATGCGGACAATTGAAACAAGGGAGCTGAAAAGACTATGGCAGAAGCGTGCACACACGACTGTTCGACGTGCGGCAAGAGCTGCGGCAGCCGGACGGCTGATTTTGATTTTTCCGCAAAGCTGAACGCGGCCTCGAAGGTCGCGCGCGTCATCGCCGTCGCGAGCGGCAAGGGCGGCGTCGGCAAGAGTTTCGTCACCACCATGCTCGCCGTCGCCGCGATGCGTCAGGGCAAGAAGGTCGGCATCCTCGATGCGGACATCACGGGGCCGTCGATCCCCAAGGCGTTCGGTCTCGCCGGCGGCGCGTTCAAGACGGATGACGGGATCGAACCGTCCGTCTCGAACACCGGCATCAAGGTCATTTCGCTCAACATGCTCGTGGAAGATCCGTCCGATCCCGTCGTCTGGCGCGGCCCGGTGATTGCGGGCGTCGTCAAGCAATTCTGGACCGATGTGCACTGGGGCGAGCTGGATGTCCTCTTCGTCGACATGCCGCCCGGGACGGGCGACGTGCCGCTGACCGTCTTTCAGTCGCTGCCGGTCGATGGCGTCATCGTCGTGTCGTCGCCGCAGGAGCTGGTGGAGATGATCGTCTCGAAATCCGTCAAGATGGCGGGCATGATGAACAAGAAGGTGCTCGGCCTCGTCGAGAACATGAGCTACTTGACGTGTCCCGACTGCGGCAAGAAGATCGAACTGTTCGGCGAATCGAAAGTCGAGGCGCTCGCGCAGAAATTCGCGATTCCGGCGACGATCCGGCTGCCGATCAATCCGGAATATGCCGCATCGATCGACAGCGGTGCCGCAGAATTCATCGAACTCCCCGACTTCGCTGCTTTCGCAGCGAGATGCTTAGAAGTTTAGAGGTTTGGTTTTCTAGATTTCTAGAAGTCTAGGAGTCTAGAAAAGGAAGGCGCCAGGCTCGGTGACTTTAGCCCAAAAGGCTGGCGTATCCCCCGACGAGCGGAGCGAGGAGCTTTCGCGCAGCGAAAGTCGCTAGAGGGGGGGTATCCGCCCCTTGCGGGGGTTCGCGAACCGTGGGGAAGCGAACACGCCGAGCGTAAGCGAGTGCCGAGCGTCCGCAGGACGCCGCCAGCCTTTTTTATTTTGTGTTGCGCGCCTGGCCTTCGGTCAGACGCGCTTCTCTTTTTTTGCAAAATGGCGGCGTCCTACTCTCCCCGCTGCGCGGGGTCGTTGCCGACTCTAACCGACCCAAACCAACTCTAATTGACCCTATGCGACTCTACTCGACCCTACCCCGCCTCTTCGCCATCGCCCCGCCAAAGGCGGGCGCGGCAAATATGCCGCGCACGGAGAGGGCGAGACGCCCGCCCAAGGCGGAAAACCGAGCGCATATCCCCCGAGCGATAGCGAGTCGCGAAGCGATGCTC
>JAFPYE010000150.1 GCA_017412325.1 Kiritimatiellia bacterium
GCACTTATGAAATGGACTCAGTCGTTGATTCAGACGTTGCGGGAGAACCCGCAGGACGCCGAAATTGATTCGCACAAGCTGCTCGTGCGCGCGGGCCTGGTGCGCAAGGTCGCGGGCGGGCTCTACGCCTACCTGCCGCTCGGCATGCGCATCTTGAGGAAAATCCAGCAGATCGTCCGCGAGGAAATGGACCGCGCGGGCGCGCAGGAAATCGTCGCGCCCATCCTCCAGCCCGCCGAGCTGTGGCGCACGACGGGCCGCTGGGACGTGATGGGGGCGAACATGTTCCGCCTCAAGGACCGCACCGAGCGCGAGTTCGCGATGGGGCCGACCGCCGAGGAGGTCTTCACCGACATCGCCAAGGGCGTCGTCTCGTCCTACCGCCAGCTGCCGCTGACAATCTACCAGATCCAGTGGAAATACCGCGACGAGACGCGGCCGCGCTTCGGGCTGATGCGCTCGAAGGAGTTCCTGATGAAGGACGCCTATTCGTTCGACGTGGACGCGGCGGGCGCGGACAAGAGCTACTGGAACATGTACCACGCCTACGAGCGCGTCTTTGCGCGCTGCGGGCTGAAGGCCGTGCCGGTGCAGGCCGACGGCGGCGACATGGGCGACAGTCTGACGCACGAATTCCACGTGCTCGCCGATGCGGGCGAGGACGGCATCGCGTGGTGCTCAACGTGTGGCTACGCGGCGAACCTGGAGCGCGCCGAACGGTCGATGGCGCGGGCCGCCGCGCCCGCTGAAACCGCCTGCCCCGCCGTTGAGGAAGTCGCGACGCCGAACGCCAAGACGATCGAGCAGGTGGCGGCGTTCATGGGGCTCGACGCAGCGGCCTTCGTGAAGTCGCTCGTCTACGTTGCCGACGGAAAGCCGGTGATGGTCTGTGTGCCCGGCGACCGCGACGTGAACGAGGTGAAGCTCAAGCGGTTCCTCGGCGCGAAGGCGGTGGCGCTTGCGGACAACGCGACCGTCCTTTCGGCAACGGGCGCGAACGCGGGCTTCGTCGGCCCGGTCCATCCCGCCGACGCGAACCTGCGCGTCGTCGCCGATCAGTCGCTCAAGGGCGCGACGGGCCGCATCGTCGGCGCGAACAAGGACGACGCGCACCTCAAGAACGTGGACCTCGCGCGCGACACGAAGCTCGCCGACGCGGATTTCGCCGATCTCGTCATCTGCGGCGCGGGCGACTTCTGCCCGACCTGCGGCGCGCCGATGGCCCTGAAGCGCGGCATCGAGGTCGGCCAGGTGTTCAAGCTCGGCACCAAGTACACGGACGCGTTCAAGGCGACGTTCAAGACGGCGGAACTGAAGGACGAGACGATGATCATGGGCTGCTACGGCATCGGCGTCAGCCGCACGCTCCAGGCGATCATCGAGCAGAGCCACGACAAGGACGGCATCGTGTGGCCGGCGGCGGTCGCGCCGTACCAGGTCGTAATCGACCTCCTCGACCCGACGGTGCCGGAGGTGGCGAAGGTCGCGGAGGAGCTGGAGGCGGCGCTTGCCGCGGCGGGCGTCGACGTCCTCGTGGACGACCGCGAGGAGCGGCCCGGCGTCAAGTTCAAGGACGCGGACCTGATCGGCTTCCCCGTCCGCGTCGTCGTGGGGGCGAAGGGGCTGGCCAACGGCGGCGTCGAGATCAAGCGGCGGTGCGACGACAAGTCGAAGACCGTGGTCGTGCCGCCCGCCGAGGCCGCGGCGGCCGTCAAGGGGATGCTGTAATGGCGGAGAAGATCAGTTTTGACGCGCCGCGCGGCATGCGCGACTTCTATCCCGAGGACATGGCGTGGCGCAACCGCGTGTTCGGCGCGTTCCGCGCGGCGGGCGCGGCGGCGGGCTTCCAGCCCTACGACGCCTGCGTCGTGGAGAGCTACGAGCTGCTGGCGCGCAAGGCGGGCGAGGAAGTGGGCGAGCAGCTCTACCACTTCTTCGACAAGTCCGAGCGCCACATCGCGCTCCGCGCGGAGATGACGCCGACCTTGGCGCGCATGGTTGCGCAGCGCCAGAAGGAACTTCAGTTCCCGCTCAAGTGGACGACGATCGCGCAGTGCTTCCGCTACGAGCGCATGACGAAGGGCCGCAAGCGCGAGCACTACCAGTGGAACCTCGACATCATCGGCGAGGATTCGGTGCTCGCGGAAGTCGAGGTGCTCGGCGCGGCGTGCGACGCCCTGCGCCGGATGGGGCTGTCCGCCGCCGACTACAAGGTGCACGTCTCGTCGCGCAAGTTTCTGGGCGATCTGCTGGCCCGCTCGGGCATCGCCGCCGACAAGCACGCGCAGGTCTTCCTCGCGCTCGACAAGCGCGGCAAGATGCCGGACGCGGAAATCGCCGCGATGCTGAAGGACGGCGGCCTGTCGGACGACGACGTGAAGGCGACCTTCGCCATCATGGAGACGAAGGACTGTTCCGCGTCGCCGGAACTGGTGGAGCTCTTCCGCCTTGCGGACGTCGCGGGCTTCGCGGACCGCCTCGTCTTCGACATCGGCGTCATCCGGGGGCTCAGCTACTACACGGGCGTCGTCTTCGAGTGCTTTGACACGGCGGGCGAATTCCGCGCCATCTTCGGCGGCGGACGGTACGACAACCTCCTCCCGACGATCGGCGGCGAGCCGACGAGCGCCGTCGGGCTCGGGTTCGGCGACGTCGTCGTCACGGAGCTCCTCAAGGCGCGCCTCGGCGCGGACGCGGCGAAGGCGAAGAAGGGCGTCGCCGTCGGGTTCATGTTCCCCGAGCAGCGCGACGCGGCGGTGCGGCTGGCC
>JAFPYE010000019.1 GCA_017412325.1 Kiritimatiellia bacterium
CTTGGCCGTCGCGAACATGAGGACGACCCAGTGCGGCACGTTCGTCGCCCAGAGCGCGACCTTTTCGCCGTGCCTGACGCCCAGCGCCATCAGGCCGCGCGCGAGGCGGTCCACCTCTTCGGAGAACTGGTACCAGGTGAGGCGGAAGTCGCGGTCGGCGTAGACGACGGCGTCGTTTTCGCCGCAGCGCGCGACGGTCTGGTCGAGGAGCTGTCCGAGCGTGTAGGGGCGGGTGACGGGCAGGTTGTGCCAGGCGACGCCGGTCGAGACGCTTTGCGAGAACGGCGGCTTCGTCGGTGCGGAGCCGAAGGGATCGGTCAGTTTGAATTCG
Organism: Kiritimatiellia bacterium; assembly: GCA_017412325.1. GTDB lineage: Bacteria > Verrucomicrobiota > Kiritimatiellia > RFP12 > UBA1067 > UBA1067. The sequence continues at coordinate 332 of JAFPYE010000019.1, forward strand.
CTCATTGCTTGCCTTCTTCCGTGTGAAGTGCGAATAGTATATCATTTTTCCCCTACTCCCCGCGCGCGCGATTTTCACGGCTTACATGAGGGGCGGGAAATGTGATATAATATCCCTCTCTACGCAAATTCCGCGTGGAGATGAAAGGACAGAAGACATGAAGGCAATCGTTTCGCTGATCGCGCAGATCCTCACCTGCGCCGTGTGCGTCGTCGTGGGCTGGATGCTCAAGGACAACTGGCCGCAGGAGAAGCCCGCCGCCAACCCGCTGGCGGCGATGGCCGGGCTGGAGCAGACGGTCGCCGTCACCAACGTCGAGCTCCGCGCCTACAACAAGCCCGAACGCTTCGTGGCGCACGCCGAGCCGGTTCAGGAGGTCGACCTCCTGCCGCAGGTCGACGGCTACATCCAGGAAATCACGTTCAAGGAAGGCGACACGGTCCAGGCGGGCGACCTCCTCTACGTCCTCGACGACGAGCGCTACCGCGCCGTCGTGAACCAGCGCAAGGCGGACCTCGAGGCCGCCGAGGCGGAGGCGCGCCGCGCCAAGCGCTACTACGAGCGCATGCAGAACGCGGACGCGCGCGGCATCACCCAGCTGGAGCGCGACAACGCCGAGGCGGAGAGCGAGCGCGCGGCGGCGGCGGTCCTGCAGGCGAAGGCGAACCTGATCGTCGCGGAATACGACCTCAAGAAGGCGCGCGTCGTCGCGCCCATCTCGGGCCAGATCGGCAAGACCGCCGCCCACGTCGGCGACTACGTGGCGCCGTCGAAGGGCCCGCTCGCCAAGATCGTGCAGATCGACCCGATGCGCGTCACCTTCCCGCTCACCGACCGCGCCTACATCGCGTGGCGCGAGGCGCAGAAGAAGGGCGTCAACGAGGCGTTCCGCCTCCGGCTCGTGCTGGCGGACGGCAGCGAATACGACCAGCAGGGCACGTTCGCGTTCGACGACAACACGATGAGCAAGGAGACGGCGACGATCCAGATGCGCCTCGCCTTCCCCAACCCCGACCGCCTCCTCATCCCGAACAGCTACGTGACGCTCCTCACCGACTACCAGGATCCGCCGAAGTACCCGAGCGTGCCGCAGAGCGCGGTCTTCGACATGGCCGGCGGCAGTCTCGGCGTGTGGGTCGTGAAGGCCGACGGCACGGTCGAGGCGCGCGCCGTGCAGGCGAAGGACGCCTACCTCGGCTGGTGCCCCGTGCTGGAGGGCCTCGCGGAAGGCGAGACGGTCGTCATCTCGGGCGTCGCCAAGCTGACGCCGGGCGCGAAGGTGCGCGACGTGGCGCCGACGGCGAACGAGGACATCACGGCGGACTTCAAGCCGCGCGCGGAGGACTGAGCCGATGAAACTTTCGATCCGCAAGGCGGTTGACGAGATCAAGACGTTCTCGCGCACGTTCGTGGAGCGGCCGCGCTTCGCGATGGTCATCGCGATCGTGCTGACGCTCGCGGGCGTGATGGCGATCTTCAACCTGCCGATTGCGCAGTACCCGCAGCTGACGCCGCCGGAAATCCGCGTCACCTACACCTACCCCGGCGCGAACGCGCGCGAGGTGATGAACACCATCGCCACGCCCATCGAGGACGAGGTCAACGGCGTCGACGACATGATCTACATGTCGTCCGAATCGGGCGACGACGGCTCCTACTCGCTGACGATCTCGTTCGAGGTCGGCACCGATCGCGACATGGATCTCGTCAAGGTGCAGAACCGCGTGAGCCAGGCGGAGCCCAAGCTGCCGACGGAGGCGCGCCAGCTCGGCGGCCGCGTGCGCGCGCAGTCCACGGACTTCCTCGGCTTCATCTCGCTCATGTCGCCGAAGGGCACGCACTCGCGCCTGGCGCTGTCGGACTACGCCTACCAGAACATCCAGCCCGTGCTGCTGCGCGTGCCGGGCGTGGGCGAGACGACGATCTACGGCCCGAAGCTCGCCGTGCGCGTGTGGCTCGACCCGCAGCGCATGGCCGCGCAGTCGATGAACTCCGAGGAGGTCATCGCCGCGATCTCGCAGCAGAACATCCAGGCGTCGCTCGGCGCGGTGGGCGCGTCGCCGACCGAGGAGCACGGCGCGTTCACGTACTCGCTCATCGCCAAGGGCCGCCTGATGACGCCCGAGGAGTTCAACGAGATCGTCGTGCGCCGCGACGAGGCGGGCGGCCTCGTGCGGCTGAAGGACATCGCGCGCGTGGAGATCGGCGAGCAGAACTACTCCTTCTCCGGCCAGCTCAACGGCGGCAACACGATCAACATCGCCGTCAACCAGAAGCCCGGCGCGAACGCCATCAAGTCGATGAACATGCTCCTCGCGGAGCTGAAGCGGCTGAAGGAATCGTTCCCGGAGGACATGGACTACACGATCCCGTACGACGCGACCGACTACGTGCGCAAGTGCATCCGCGAGATCGTCGAGACGCTGCTCATCACCTTCGCGCTCGTCGTGCTCGTCTGCTACATCTTCCTGCAGGACTGGCGCGCGACGCTGATTCCGTGCATCACGATCCCGGTGTCGATCTGCTCGACCTTCATCCTGATGGCGGTCCTGGGCTATTCGATCAACATCCTGACGCTCTTCGGCCTCGTGCTCGCGATCGGCGTCGTGGTGGACGACTGCATCGTCGTCGTCGAGCGCGTCCAGTACATCATCGAGACGCGCGGCTACAACGCGAAGGAGGCGACGATCCAGGCCATGAGCGACGTGACGGGCGCGGTCATCGCGACGACACTCGTCCTGCTCGGCATCTTCGTGCCCGTCGGCTTCATGAGCGGCATCACGGGCCGCATCTACCAGCAGTTCTCGGTGACGCTCTCGGCGGCGGTCTGCTTCTCGACGCTCTGCGCGCTGACGCTCGCGCCGGCGCTCTGCTCGCTCCTCCTGCACGAGGCGCGGCCGTTCCGGCACGGCCCCCTGGCGTGGTTCAACGCCGGCATCGACCGGTTCAAGGGCTTCTTCGTCTTCGTCTCGAAGGCGCTCGCGCGGCGGCTCATCCTCGCGGCGATGCTCCTCGTCCTCACGATCCTCATGACGTGGCAGATGTTCAAGGTGACGCAGACCTCGTTCCTGCCCGACGAGGACCAGCGCGTCGTCTTCGTCTCGATGGAGATGCCCGAGGGCACCACGATGAAGCGTTCGCGCGAGGTGTCGCTGCGCGCGACGGAGATGCTGCTCGCGCTCACGAACGAGGTCAACTCGGTCATGTCGATCAACGGCTTCTCGATGGTCGGCGGCCGCGGCGAGAACGAGTCGACGCTCATCGTCGATCTCCGGGACTGGAGCGAGCGCCGCCGGCCCGAGCAGTGGGTCAAGAACCTCATCCCGAAGATCAAGGGGATGCTCGGCGAGATCCCCGAGCCGGCCGTCCAGGTCTTCGCGCCGCCGGCGATCCCGGGCCTCGGCATGGACAACTCAATCGACGTGCGCATCCAGGCGAAGGAGGATACGGACGCGCTGAAGCTCGACGACGTCAAGAACCGGATGCTCGCGAAGCTGAACGCGCTGCCGAACGTGATGGCGGCGTTCTCGGGCTTCACGGCGAAGACGCCGCACCTGCGGCTGGAGATCGACCGCACGAAGGCGGAGATGTTCCACGTGCCGGTCGCGACGGCCTACGCGACGCTCCAGAACTACCTCGGCTCGCGCTACGTCAACGACGTCAACCTCGGCACGCAGGTCAACCGCGTGACGGTGCAGTCCGACTGGTCGGGCCGCGCGACGCCGGACGCGGTCGGCGGGCTCTACGTCCGCTCCGACACGGGCGCGATGGTGCCGGTCGGTTCGCTCGGCACGATCTCGCGCGAGGTCGGCCCGCGCACGATGACGCGCTACCAGATGTATCCGGCCGCCGCGCTGAAGGTCATGCCCCGGCCGGGCGTCGCCTCGGGCGAGGTGATGAAGGACGTGCGGGCGCTCCTCGAGGCGGAGCTGCCCGAGGGCTACGGCTTCGAGTGGTCGGGCATCACCTTCCAGGAGCAGCGCAACGCGGGTTCGGCCGCGCCCCTGATCGCGCTCGCGATCCTCTTCGGCTACCTCTTCCTCGTCGCGCAGTACGAGAGCTGGACGATCCCGCTCCCCGTGATGCTCTCGATCTTCGTCGCCGTGCTGGGCGCGCTGTGCGGACTCAGGTGGTTCGGCATCTGGATGTCGGGCAGTCCGTACCCGCTTTCGATCTACGCCCAGCTGGGACTCGTCCTGCTCGTCGGCCTC
>JAFPYE010000151.1 GCA_017412325.1 Kiritimatiellia bacterium
ATCTCGCTCGTCCTCAACAAGCCCGATCTGTCGACCGTTCCTCAGGTGGTCTTCACGACCAATCCGAAGGTGAAAAGGAGCTGAAACCAATTCCGCTTTTGCTAACTACAAATTTTCCGCTTTTGAAAACTACGCGACACGCCGCGCGGGCGCGATTGCCTCCGTTGCCGCGGATATGCTATAATATGCGGAATCGAACGAAAGGCATGTCTCTATGACGATTACGGGCGGACCGATTTTCTGGATTTTGCTGGCGCTGGCGGTGTCGGCGCTTTTCGTGTTTTTCGAGCGGCTGTTCGAGCTGCGCCGCGCCCAGATCGACTGGCAGGATTTCATCAAGGGCGTCGTGAACGTCCTCGACGCGGGCAACGAGCCGGAGGCGCTGTCGATCTGCGACGACACGGCGGTGCCCGTCGCCAACGTGGTCGCGACCGCGATCCGCCACCGCCACGGTCCCCTCCGGACGATGCGCGAGGCCGTGGACGCGCAGGGCCGCGCCGAGATCGGCCGCCTCGACCGCCGCCTCGCCGCGCTCGGCATCATCGGCCAGATTGCGCCGCTTCTGGGGCTCCTCGGCACGGTCATCGGCTTTATCAAGACGGTCCTCCTCCTCAATGCCGAGGAAATCGTCTCGCGCGCGGCGCTCTTGGACGCGACGATGGAAGCGCTCGTCGCGGCGGCAATCGGCCTGGCCATCGCGATTCCCGTCGCGGTGATGTATGGCAGCCTGAAGATCCGCATGGACCGGCTCGTCACCGAACTTGAGGCGGCGGCGGCCACGATGGTCGGCTACCTCGCCACCGGCACGAAGGAGACGGCGAAGTGAAGTGGGGCTGGAGCGAGGCGCACACGGCGAACGAGTCCAAAAGCCCTGGCTCGATCGCCTGGCTGCGTCCGCTGTCGGCGGCGGTGCCGTGGATCACGGTCGGCCTCCTGACGCTGATGCTCTACATGGTCAGCGGCGTCTACACGCGCGCGCAGGGACTGGCCGTCAGCCTGCCCGACACCGGCATCGGCGAGGGGCTCAAGGCCTCGCTCGTGGCGCTCGTCATTCCGTCCGCGCGCGAAACGCTCGTCTTTTTCGACGACACCCGCTACGTGCTGGACGACGAAGCGTCGCTCGCCGCGTTCGGCGAACAGCTGGCGGAGCGCGCGCGCAAGGCGAAGGAAGATTCGCTCCTCGTGCTGGCGGACGGCCGCGTCGCGTCCGGCAAGCTGATGACGGTGGCGGCGGAGGCGAAGCGGCGCGGCATCGCCCGGCTCCTCTTCGCCGAGCGGCGCGAAAGGCAGGGCGCGAAGTGAGGGACGGCAAGTTCAAGCCGAAGCGCCCTCTGCGCAACGAACTCTATTCGCTCCTCGGCGTGATGGTGCTGCCGCTCGCGATCCTGCTGTCGTTCCCCTACGCGGGCATCGGCTACAAGTCGGCCGCCGACCGCCCTGCGCCCGCGCCGGGCTGCGCGCTCGTCACGCTGACCGAGGCGGAGGAAGATGCCGCGGTCGCGGCCACGCGCTCGTCGTGGAAGATGCACAACGAGAGCGTGCGCGACTTGGTGACCGACCTCGGCGTCGAGGCCGTCCCCGAGACGGTGCCGGGCGCGGTGATGGACATCGGCGAGCGCAGCCGCCTGCCGCCCGCGGGCTCGGTCAAGAGCGACCTGAAGCCGCTGCCGCGCACGTTCGCCGCGCCGAAGGCGGAACGGCTCGTGCAGGCGAAGCCGGCGGACAGCGCGGACGCGGCGCTCGCCTTTCCGCGCAAGGAGCTTCTGAACATCGATTGAAAGGACCAACGGCCATGACACAGAAACAGGTACTCCAGGCGTTCAAGGACACGGGCGCGCTTCTCGAAGGGCACTTCGAGCTGCGCTCCAAGCTCCACTCCAACCGCTATTTCCAGTGCGCGAACGTGCTCCGCTATCCGCGCATCGCCGAGAAGCTCTGCCGCGAGGTGACGCGCGCGGCGGTGAAGAGCGGCAAGCTCGGCAAGCGGATCGACGGCGTGATTTCGCCCGCAGTGGGCGGCATCCTCGTCGGCCACGAGGTCGCGCGCGAGCTGAACGTCAAGTGCATCTTCGCCGAGAAGGTGACCGGCACGGGCGTGGACGCGACCGGCAAGCCGAACACGGTGCTGGCGATGCGCCGCTTCACGATCAAGAAGGGCGAGCGCTACGTCGTCGCCGAGGACGTCGTGACGAAGGGCGGGCGCGTGCAGGAGACGATCGACCTCGTCAAGGCAGCGGGCGGCAAGGTGGCGGGCGTGATTCTGCTCGTCGACCGCAGCGCCGGCAAGGTCAAGTTCGGCCGCATCCCGATGTTCTCGCTCATGCAGATGACGCCCGAGACGTGGGAGGCGAAGGACTGCCCGATGTGCAAGGCCGGCACGAAGCCCGTCCATCCCGGTTCGTGAGCGAGATGAACGCCGAATTCGATTCCGTCGAGGACTGCCTCGCGGCGCTGCGGCGCGGCGAGATCGTGCTCGTCACCGACGACGCCGACCGCGAGAACGAGGGCGACTGCATCTGCGCCGCCGAGTTCGCGACGACCGAGAACGTCAACTTCATGGCGAAGTGGGCGCGCGGCCTCATCTGCATGCCGATGTCGCGCGCGTGGTGCCAAAAGCTCGACCTGCCGCAGATGGTCGTCCAGAACACCGACAACCACCAGACCGCGTTCACCGTTTCCATCGACGCGGTCGAGACGACGACCGGCATTTCCGCCGCCGAGCGGTCGCAGACGGCGCTCGCCTGCGTGAAGGGCGGCGTGCGGCCGGAGGACTTCCGGCGGCCCGGCCACATGTTCCCCCTGGAGGCGCGCGAGGGCGGCGTCCTCAAGCGCGCGGGGCACACGGAGGCGACGGTGGACCTCTGCCGCCTCGCGGGGCTGAAGGAAGTGGGGCTCTGCTGCGAGGTGATGAAGGACGACGGCACGATGGCGCGGCTCGCGGACGTGACCGCGTTCGCCCGGATGCACGGGCTCAAGATGATGACGATTGCCGACCTGATCGCCTACCGCCGCCAGCACGACCGGCTGGTGGAGGCGGTCGAGGACGTCGACCTGCCGACCGAACACGGGCACTTCCGGCTGCGGATGTACCGCTCGCGCATTTCGGGGCTGGAGCATCTGGCCCTCATCAAGGGCGATGTCGCGGACGGCGCGCCCGTCCTGGTGCGCGTCCATTCGGAGTGCTTCACGGGCGACGTGCTGGGGAGCGAGCGGTGCGACTGCGGGCCGCAGCTCCACGCGGCGATGGACATGATCGAGCGCGAAGGTCGCGGGGCCGTCCTCTACATGCGCCAGGAAGGGCGCGGGATCGGGCTCGCGAACAAGCTGCACGCGTACAAGAAGCAGGAAGAGGGGCTGGACACGGTCGAGGCGAACGTCGCCCTCGGCTTTGCGCCCGACCTGCGCGACTACGGCGAGGGCGCGCAGATGCTCGTCGACCTCGGCATCCGCCAGCTGCGGCTGATGACGAACAACCCGTGCAAGATCGCGGGGCTGGAGGGCTACGGGCTGGAAATCGTCGAGCGCGTGCCGATCGTCATCCCCGCGAACGCGCACGACCGGCGCTATCTCGACACGAAGCGCGAGAAGATGGGGCACATCCTCTAGGGGGCGGTCGGCGCGGGACGGCAAAAATCGCAAATTCGCCGTGTCGCGGTGAAAGCAAAAGCGGACAGCTGTAGTTAGCAAAAGCGGAATGGGAAGAGAGGGCCTGTTAAGCGGGCTTCAGCGAGTGATTGTGCCTGAAAACATTGGGTGGTGTTGAGGATGAGGAAGAAC
>JAFPYE010000152.1 GCA_017412325.1 Kiritimatiellia bacterium
AACGCACGAGGTCGATGCGGCCGCGTAGTCGGCGAGGATTTCGCCGAGGCCGACGTAGCCCGCGACCTCGAAGGCGTTGGTCGTCGCCGTTCCCGACGCGACCGCCGATGGTGCCGCGACTTCGACGGCCTTGAAGTCGGCGGTCGAGAAGTCCGCGAGCGCCGCGGAGACGGCGAACGCCGCGATGATCGCGGTCATGATAAACTTGCGCATTTTGTCGTTCCTTTCGGTTGCGGATTGAAGGAGGCCGCCCTGCGCCGGGGGAGGTAGTCTCGGCGCAGGGCAGCCGCTTATCAGGCGTGGACGCCCGTCGCGAGCGCGAAGGACTCGGGCCTGCGGACGAGGATGTCCGCGTCCTGCAGCGCGACGATGCGGATCGCGCCCTTCGTGCAGTTGGAGTACGGGTCGACGGTGAGGTCGGTGCCGCTCCAGAGCGCGAAGACGAGCTGCGAGAAGTCGCCGAAGATGAGCTTCTTCGCGGGCGCGAAGTGCGACTCGACGAACTCGCGGCCGAGGACCTTGTCGGTGTCGACGTCGAGGAGGCGGGCCGCGCCCCCGGCGACGGCGACGTTCTCGTTGCCGGCGATGTTCTGGATCACCTCGTAGTCGCGGGTCGTCGCGAGCTTCGACCACACGTCGGTGTCGCCGACGAAGCGGAAGGAGGCGTTGTAGCTGTTCGCCTTGCGGGCGAGCGCGATGAGCGCGACGATCTTGTCGAAGGTCGGCGCGTTGCTCCACTCGGCGGTCTGCGCGATCCGCTCGACGAGGCCGGTGGGCTGGCCGTCGGAGCCGGTTCCGGAGAACGCGGCCGCCTCAAGGCAAGCGGCGAGCGCGTAGACGAGCTCGGCCGTGCAGAACGCCTGGACGTCGAGGCTCGACTGGATGAGCAGCTGGCGGGTGATGTCGACGTACGCGCCGAGGGTGCGGGGCGTGCCCTCGATCTGGCCGAAGGTCGGATTCGTCTTGGAGGCGTCGCCGCCTTCCTGCGAGATCCACGAGGCGGAGAGCTTGCCGCTCTTCGGGATCGCGATGTTCCCCGTGAGGCCAGCGAGCACCTGGGCGCCGCAGCGTTCGCGGAGGACGAGCGTGTCGCGGAGCGCCTCGATGAGCGAGCCCGACAGGAGCGTCGTCGCGATCGTCGCCTGGCCGTTGCCGCCGATTCCGGAGATCGTGCCGGTGGCGGGGCGGCCGAGCGTCTCGCTGCCGGCGGCGCGGATGAAGTCGGGGACGTAGATGCCCTGCGCGACCTTGCCGCGGAACTTGCCGATCTCGGCGGAGATCTCGCGCTCGAAGCCGGCGTCGACGGTGCCGACGGCCTGGCCCTTCTCGGCGCAGAGGGCGCGGATGGCCTTCATGATGTCGAAGCGCTTGGCGATCTCGCGCTTCTCGCCTTCGTCGAACTCGCGGCGAGAGGGCTCGGCGGGCTTGTCGGCCTTCTTCGCGAGTTCCTTCTGGTACGCCTCGAGCTTGGAGAGGAGGGCTTCCTTCACCTCGCCGTAGGGCTTGCCTTCGTCCAGCATCGCGCGGACTTCGGCGTTTGTCATGTGAGCGGCGGAGGCGAGGCGGTAGGCCTCGGTGACTTCCGCTGCGGAGTATGTCACCTCTTTGGGTTCCATGTGGTTCCTTTCGAGCGGCTTCGCCGCCGTGGGGGTTTCCTGCGAACGCCCGACGCCCACTTGGGTGTCGGCTGGAACGTTCACAAAAGATGCTTCGTATGGCGTCCACTTCGTGACGCGGAAAATGGGAAGGCCGTCCTCGGCCTTGCCGACCTTCTTCTGCTCGACGACGAGATAGCCGACGGACATGTTGCGGCGGATCCCGGCCGCCGCGTCCTTCGCGATCTCCTGGGCGCGCTCGCCGCAGCCGAACTCGATCTCGCCGCCGAGCTTGCCGTCCTTGACCTCGGGCTTGCGGATGATGCCGATCTGGTCGCCCCAGTGCGTGTCCTGGATGATGAGGCCGTCCTTCATGCGGGAGTCGTCGATCTCGCCGTCCTTGTGGCCGAGGACTTCGTAGCCCTTGACCAAGGCATCCTGCTCGGCGTCGTACAGGTAGCGGCGCAGGTAGGGCGCCTCCGACGAAACGGAGACGCGCACGGTGGTCTTGGCCTCGCCGTTCTCGTCCTTGCGGGTCTCGACCGTAAGCTCCGCCTCGCGGAACATGCGCGGATCGTCCGCGGGCTTGCGGAACTGCGGCTCGACTTCAATCTTGATTTTCTTCTTCATTGTTCTCCTTTTTGGCTGTTGGATTCTTGGCCGCGATTCCGGCGGCGGCCTTCGCCGCGTTCTCGATCTTCAGCTGGGTGCAGTTCTCGAGGAAGTCCGCGCCGCCGTACTGCGACGTCACCTCCTCGTTCGTCTTCCAGCCGTGCTCGACCGCGACCACCGCGGCGTTGACGTCCTTCAGCGGATCCACCCAGTCCCACGTGCGGCCGCGGAACTCGTGCTCGACGAGCCGGGCGAAGTCCGACGGCACGTAGGGGTTCGCGACGGGGCGCGCGAGGAAGGATGCGAGCCACGCCTCGTACACGGGCGTGACGACCTGGTCGATGAAGTCGTCCTGCAGAACCTTCCAGTTGTCGCGCATGGCGATCGTGCCGGCGCGGATGGACGAGAAGTTCGCCTCCCCGAGGTCGTTCGCGAAGACCGGGTAGTCGACGCCGAGGCCGCAGGCGATGTCGCGGATCGTCGTCTTCTTGAAGGCCGTGACCTCGCGGTTCGGATGGTTCGGGCTGTGCCACTCGAAGTCGATGTCGCCGTCGAGCCACATCTTCGTCCCGGGCTCGCTTTTCTGCGTGTAGGCGGCCTTCTCCTCGTCGGTGTATCCCTCTTCGTCCTGGCCGATGCCGGCGGTCGCGGGGTCGCGTCCGGACTTGTCCTTGAAAGTGCCGATCGTGTTCGTCTCGTCGAGGGCGGCGACGAGCTCGGACTGGTTGAAGTCGTCGAGCATCTTGCCCTTCTTGAGAGACGCGTGGGTGAGCGGGATGCCGCGCGTCTGCGCCGCGTCCTCGGTCGAGAAGCAGTGGATCACGTCGGAGGCGGGGACGCGAAAGACGGGATGCGAGCCGTCGATGTAGACGGCGGTCGGGTCTTCCCTGTTGGCGCGGAACCAGTAGGCGACGGCGCGGCGCGTGGCGCGCTCGATCTCGACGCCGTTCCGGATGATGGTCGAGGGCATTGTGCCGCGGGCGTTCAGCGTCTCGTCGAGGGCGTCTGGCCTCACGACGCGGAGCTGGATGCCGTAGACGGTGGGGGCGTTCCGCTCGATGATGGTGATTGCCTCGCCGTCTCGCGCCCAGTTTCCGGCCATGAGCCGGAAGAGCGCCGCCAGGTTGTGGCGGCCCGCGAGGTCGCATTCGCGGCGGTTCTTCGACCACTTCCAGAAGTGGTACTGCAGGAACTTCTTCGCGGTCTCGTCGATCTCCGGGCTCCCCGCCATGAGCGACGGCTGCGCCTTGAACGTGAAGCCCAGCCCGACGACGTTGTTCCTGAAGAGCCGGAAGTAGTTGCAGAAGTACTCGTCGTTCTTCTGGCGTTCGCGCGAGCGCGAGCGGATCGTGGCGAGCTGCGCGGCGATTTCGCCGTTCGAGAAGCCGCCGTCGAACATCCACGCGGCGAGGGTGCGCGAGACCTC
>JAFPYE010000153.1 GCA_017412325.1 Kiritimatiellia bacterium
GGCCGCCGCCGCCGCCGAGGCCGCCGCGCGGGAGGAGGAACGCCGGGCGCGCGAGGAGGAGGCCAAGGCCCGGGCGGAGGAGGAGCGCGCCGCGCGCGAGGCCGAGCGCGCCGAGCAGCGCCAGCAGCTGATGGACATTCGCGAGGAGCTCAGGAAGGCCCGCGAGGAAAAGGAACGACAGCGCCAGGAGGCGGCGGACAACGCCGCGTCCGAAACGGAGACTGCACCCAATGACAACGACGAATCTTGACCTGTTTCAGCGCGAACTCCGGGAGACGGGCGGCTACGCGACCGTGCCCGCGCGCCGTGCCGCGAAACGCGCGAAGCCCAGCTGGTGGGCGACGCTCGCTTTTTCCTGCTCGATCTCGCGCGTGTTCCCGTTCTGCGCGGTCTACGAGCCGTTCGGCAAGCTGACAATCCGCAAGTGGGCGGAGCTGTGCCTGTCGGCGGTGCAGTGCCCCGAGCGCTTCGGCATGAACGTCTTCGTCGAGGGCTTCAAGGACCGCCAGGCGTACGACGGGCCGGTGATGTACCTCTGCAACCACATGTCGACGGTCGAGACGATCCTCCTGCCGCCGATCCTGAGCGCGTTCGGGCCGTTCTGCTACGTCGCGAAGGCCTCGCTCGCGCACCTGCCGTTCCTCGAAAAGGCGGCGGCGCACACGGGGATGATCCCGATCGGCCGCAAGTCGCCGCGCGAGGACCTCGTCAACATGCTCAAGGTCGGCACCGAGCGCATCGGGCGCGGCGACAGCTTCCTCATCTTCCCGCAGGGGACGCGCCAGGAGGTCTTCAGCCGCAAGGTCTATTCGTCGATCGGCGCGAAGCTCGCGGAGAAGGCGGGCTGCCCCGTGGTGCCGATCGTCGTCGACACGCGCTGCCAGCTGACGCGCAAGTCGGGGCTGCTCGCCAAGGTGTTCAAGGACTTCGGGACGCTCGACACCTCGAAGGACATCCGCGTCGCGGCGGGCCCCGTCATCCCGGCGGGCAAGGCGAAGGTCCTGCACGAGGCGGCGTTCGACTGGATGGCGACGAAGCTGGAGTCGTGGGGCCTGCCCACGGAGAGGTGAGCCGGATGAAGATCGTCGACTGCGATTATTTCGTCGTGGGCTCGGGGATGGCGGGCCTGATGAGCGCGATGCACCTGGCGAGCTACGGCCGGGTGACGCTCGTCACCAAGGAGCGCCTGCAGGACTGCAACACGAATTTCGCGCAGGGCGGCATCTGCTGCGTGATGGACCCGGCCGACACGTTCGACAAGCATGCGCGCGACACGATGATCGCGGGCGCGTGGCTGGGGCGGAGCAAGGTCGTGCACGAGATCTGCGAGCACGCGCCCGAGGGCATCCAGGACCTGATCGACTGCGGCGTCAAGTTCGCGAAGAAGCCCGACGGCAGCTGGGACCTGACGCGCGAGGGCGGGCACAGCGCGCGGCGCATCTTCCACGCGGGCGACATCACGGGCGAGAAGTGCGAGGCCGCGATGGTGCGCCGCCTGAAGAAGTCGGGCGTCGACTTCCGCGAGCGCACGATCGTCATCGACCTCGTCATGTCCCGGCGCATCGGGCTCCCGGGCGAGAACCGCTGCCTGGGCGCCTACGTGCTCGACAAGGAAACGGGCGAAATCTACGCGATCCGCTCGCCGAACACGATCCTCGCGACGGGCGGTTGCGGCAAGGTCTACCTCTACACGTGCAACCCCGACACGGCGACGGGCGACGGCATCGCGCTCGCGTGGCGCGCGGGCGCGGCCATCGAGAACATGGAGTTCATCCAGTTCCACCCGACGTGCCTCTACCATCCGCAGGCAAAGCGCTTCCTCATCTCGGAGGCCGTGCGCGGCGAGGGCGCGGTGCTCGTGGACAAGCGCGGGCGCGCGTTCATGAAGAAGTACGATCCGCGCGGATCGCTCGCGCCGCGCGACATCGTGGCGCGGTCGATCGACTCGGAGATGAAGCGCACGGGCGACGACTGCATGTACCTCGACATCCGCCAGAAGGGGAAGAAGTACCTGATGACGCGCTTCCCCAACATCTACGCGAAGTGCCTCTCGTTCGGCATCGACATGGCAAAGGACCTGATCCCCGTCGTCCCGGCGGCGCACTACACGTGCGGCGGCATCCAGGCGACGACGGCGGGCGAAACGAGCGTCAAGGGGCTGTCGGCGGTCGGCGAGTGCGCGTCGACGGGGCTCCACGGCGCGAACCGGCTGGCGTCCAATTCGCTGATGGAGGCGCTCGTCTGCGCGCGGCTGACGGCGGCGCGCCTGGGGCCGCACCCGGAGACATTCGCCGCCACGCCCGATATCCCCGCGTGGCGCATCGGCAACGCGGTGCCGCCGGACGAGGCGGTGCTCGTCTCGCACATGTGGGACGAGATCCGCCGCCTGATGTGGGACTACGTCGGCATCGTGCGCACCAACAAGCGGCTCGCGCGCGCCGCGCACCGCATCCGCACCCTGCGCAAGGAAATCCGCGACTACTATTTCCGCTATCTCGTCACGCCCGACACGCTGGAGCTCCGGAACCTCGCGGTCTGCGCGGAGCTGATCGTGAAGAGCGCGCAGAAACGCCGCGAATCGCGCGGCCTCCACTACACCCTGGACTATCCGCGCCAGTCGGCGCGCGTCCGCCAGACACTCATCCCCGGCTACCGGTACTGAACCATGAGCGACAACATCCTCGAAGTCAAGAATCTCAAAGTCTATTTCCCGATCAAGAAGGGCGTGTTCGGCTTGACCGTCGGCCACGTCAAGGCGGTGGACGACGTCTCGTTCGAGCTGAAGCGCGGCGAAACGCTCGGCATCGTCGGCGAGTCGGGCTGCGGCAAGTCCACGACCGCGCGCGCGATCCTCCTCCTGAACAAGCCGTGCGGCGGCTCGATCACGGTGGACGGCGTGGACATCACGAAGATCGGCGGCAAGGAGATGATGGCCTACCGCCGCAAGGTGCAGGTCGTCTTCCAGGACCCGCAGGCGTCGCTCAGCCCGCGCCACACGGTGCGCGAGATCCTGACGGAGGGCATGATCTACCACGGGCTCTGCACGCCGGCCGAATCGCGCGACAAGGCGGCGGAGCTGCTGGCGGCGGTGGGGCTCCCCGACAACATCCTCGACCGCTATCCGCACGAGTTCTCGGGCGGCCAGCGCCAGCGCCTGTGCATCGCGCGCGCGATTGCGCTCAAGCCCGAGCTGTTGATCTGCGACGAGGCGGTTTCGGCGCTCGACCTCACGATCCGCGCGCAGGTGCTCGATCTTCTCGCGGACCTCAAGAAGAAGCTGGGCCTGTCGATGCTCTTCATCACGCACGACCTCGGCGTCGTCCAGCACATCGCCGACCGCATCATCGTGATGAACCACGGCCAGATCGTCGAGCGCGGCACGTGCGAAGAGGTGCTGAAGCACCCGAAGGAAGACTACACGAAGCGGCTGATGGCGGCGGTGCCGATCATCGGCAAGCCGCTCAACTAAAGGACCGTTTATGTCGACGTTTTTCATTGCAAACTCTCTGGTGGACGGCTTTCTCGGCTCCAACGCCGTGGGCCGCGGGATCGTGATCATCCAGCTGTGCCTGTCGGTCGGGATGGTCGCGGCGATCATCGGCAAGTGGCGCGAGCTCCGGTTTGTCGCCTCGGCGA
>JAFPYE010000154.1 GCA_017412325.1 Kiritimatiellia bacterium
CGAGGACACCCGCGCGCCGTCGTACTCGGCATACGGCACGATCTCCACCGCCACGCCGCGCGCACGCAGGAAATCGGCGTCGCCGCGCCCGCGCGCGCCGAACTTCCAGTTCGCGCCGCACCGCATGGTCAAGTCGGGATAATTGAGACACTGTTCGACAAACGCCTCCGGCTCCAGCGCCGCCAGTTCCGGCGTAAAGTCGAGCGTCACCACCTCGCGGACGCCGCACGCACGGATCGCCGCCGCCTTCTCGTCGCTCGCCATCAGGAGGCGGGGCGCGCGCGCGGGCGCGAGCACCGTGAGCGGATGGTTGCGGAAGGTGAGCGCGACATCCGCGCCCGTCAGGATTTTCTGGTGACCGAGATGGACTCCGTCGAAGAAACCGACCGCCAGGATCATTGCAGCGCCTTTGCCGCGGGCGTCACCAGCGCGGCAAAATCCCCCTGTTCGGTTTCGAGCAGCCGTTCAAACGGAATCGCCGAGTCGACGGTCATCTTGCCGATCGCCGTCCGCCGCAGACTTTTGAGGCACGCGCCGCAGCCGAGCGTTTCGCCGAAATCGTTGACGAGCGTGCGCACGATCACGCCCTTCGACGCCTTGAGCGCGAACGTCGCCACCTGGTCCGCGTCCGGCGGCGCGACCTCGAAGCGGTAGACGTGCGCGAGGAACTGCTTGTGGTCGCCCGTATCCGCGATCTCGTAGCCGCCGCTCCCCTCGCGCCGCACCGAGCAGAAGCGCGGTTCGACCTGGAAGACGTCGCCCTTGAATTCCCTGAGGGCCGCCGCCACCTTCTCCGGCGTCGCGACCGCCGCATCGCCCGTGCCGACCACGTTCCCGTGGACATCGTGGGTGTCGGTCCGGCGCCCGAGCTGAAGCGCGCCCGTGTAGACGCGATCCGCGCCCATCACGTCGCCGACGTGCTTGTTCGCGTCGCCGATCAGCAGGACGAGCAGCCCCGAGGCGAGCGCGTCGAGCGAGCCGCCGTGGCCGACCTTGACGAGGTTGAACTTGCGCTTGACCGCCTTGACGACCGCCGAGAACGGCAGCCCCGCGGGCTTGTCCACCAGGAGGAACCCGTCGAGGTCCTCCAGCATCTTGAGCTGTGCGAGATTAGCCATTGTCGGCGACCGGCGGCAGCTTGTCGAGGAGCGCAAGGACTTCGTCGCCCCGCTCCAGACTGAGGTCGAGCTTGAAAATGAGGCGCGGTGTGAACTTGAGCCGGACCTCGCGGTTGATGATCGCCTGAAAGCGCTTGGCGTTGTGCTTGAGGTGCTGGAGCGCGACGTCCTTGAGCGCCGCGTCGCCAAAGACCGAGACCGAAACCGTCGCATCGCGCAGATCCTTGCCGCAATGGACGCCCGTCACCGTAATGAGGCCGGGTGCGACCGAGTCGCCCTGCATCACCGAGAACATGGCCTCGGCGATCACGCGTTTCAACAGACTGTTCACCCGCTCTAGACGATCAACTGACATGGTGAGAATTATATCAAATCCGCCCCATCCGCCGCAAGCGCCCGGCTCAATCGGCGGTGCGCCACGACGGGCCGAGAATGCGCTCGACGCACTCGACCGCGTTGGAATGGATGTCGCGCATAAGCGGCACGGGGCTGCCGAGTTCTTCCGACAGCGGATACGGGTTCTGGCGAAGGAAGTCGAAATCGGCCTCGATCTCCTTCATCAGCCGCGCGTCGCTCGTGCCCATGTCCTTCAGGAACCGGAGCCGCCGCAGCCGCCACATCGCCCCGTCCACCGCGCGATACGTCTTCAGGTGCGCGATCAGCAAATCGATCCGCCGCGCCAGTTCCGCCGTCACGCCCGGGCGCGTCGCCTCGAGCGCGGCAATCGCCGCGTTCTTTTCGTCCACGACCTTCTGGATGTTCGCCTCGCTCGGCAGCAGCGCCGCGCGGCCCTCGGGCAGAAACTGGCGGTTCGTGTAGCGGAACAGGTCTTCGCGCCGCTGAACCGAATTCGCCGCCTTCGATTCCGTCGGCGCGCCGAGGCCGAGCGGCGAAAACGCCACGACCGCCGCGTTCTCGCACGCCTTCAGCGCCGCAATCGCCGCCGCCGCGTCCGCGCCATAGCGCGGCTCGGCCCACTCGCGCCAGATCGCCTCCACGTCGTCGTCGGGGTCCCACGCGAGCTGCCGCCACGCATGGACGTTGATGGAATTGACGTCGTCGTCCAGCGCCTCGTAGTCGCCGCGCCGGTAGCCGCCCGCGTAGAGGCAGACGCCGTTCGCGCGGCCGACAAGCGCGGCCGCCTTCTTCATCGTCCACGCCGTGTGCGCGACGGTCGAATACGGCAGGTAGTTGAGCCCCACCGTCTGGCCCGTGATCTGCCATTCGGCGAGCTCCGTGCGCCCCGCCGCCGTGGCCGCGCCGAGCAGGTTCGAAAACGGCGGATTCGGCTGGCAGTCGGAATTGTAGACCTTCGTGACAAAGACCGTGTCCGCGTCGCTTTTCTCAAACGCGCGCGCCCACGTCGCCAGCGCGTCGTCGCGCCCCGCATAGCCCGGCGCATGCACCCACTCGTCGCCGAGGAAGTGCGGCGCGCCGCTCGCCCACGTCCGCACGACGAGGCGCTTGCCGATCGCCTTCAACACCTGTTCGAAGCAGTTGACGATTGCCGCATTGCGCGCGCCGAAGCTGTTCATCCCGCCCGTGCGGCACCGCCGGCAGCAGCAGTTGAGCCCGTAGTCGTCCCAGAACGTCACCACCACGCCGTCGAAGTCGCCCGACTGCGCGAGCTCGGTGATCGTCTGCGCGAAAAACGCCCACGTCGCGGGCGACGACGGGCACATCACGCCCTTTTCCCAGCTGCGCCCCGGATCCGTGCCCTTCGCCTCGGGATGTTCCGCGAGGAACGCGGCGAACTTGCCGCGGTTCCACTTCGACGGATCGCAGCCGTAGAGGAACGCGTAGCAGTCCACGTCGGCGTCGCGGCAGTCCTTCACCAGCCGCCCCGCCGCGTTGCGGGCGAGGTGCACCTCGTTCGCGCCCGTCGCCGCCACCCAGTCCGCGACCGAATGGCCCTTGCCCGTGAAGTTCAGCAGGCGATGCGCGAAATGCGGCGCGCGGCGAATCGGCCGCTCCCCCGCGGCGAGCCACCGCTGCGGCTCATACGCGGCGTAGAGGAGCGAACGCGGCCGCGCGCCCGTGACGACGAGCGTGCCGTCCGCCGCACGCCGCACCTCGTAGCCGTCGCCGACCGTCTGCGACAAATCCGCCGCGACGTCCAGCCGCACGGCCGCCGCGCCGACCCGGCCCTCCAGCAACTGCACCGCGCGCGCCGCCGCCGGATGATCCACCGTCGTCGTGACCGCCGCGCACACGAGCCCCGGCACGAGTCCGCACGCCCACAAGAGAGTCTTCGCTTTCATGCGTTGCCTTTTCTCAAACAAACTTCCGTTCGGCACCCCGCGTCGGCGTCGCGGCCAGCTTCGCCAGCTCGCGCGCGGGGACGAGGATGTTCTGAGCGCCATCTTCGCCGCCGAGCTTGCGCATCGCCTCGTGGTACTGCTCCTGGGCGGCCGCGAGCGACTTGCCGATCTTCTCCAGCGCGACGAACGCCGCGTCCATGCGGTCGAGCAGCTGCTTGGCGCGCTGGGCGATCGTCTGGTTGTTGCGGTCGACCTTGAGCCGGTCCAGCCCGATCTTGAAGAGGACGAGATAGCCGAACAGCATCTGCGGCGAGGCGAGCACGACCGCCTGTTCGTTGGCGTAGGCGACGAGCTGCGGATCGGTCGCCAGCGCCGCCGAATACGTCGCCTCGCTCGGCATCGCCATGATGACGACGGGCGAATAGTCCGCCTCCGCGTCGGCGTCGCGCGCCTTGAGCCGGGCCGGATAGTTCTTGGCGGCGAGGTTCGCCACCTGCTTGCGCACGCGCTGGGCGTGCTCGCCCAAGAGCCGCGCGGCCTCCTCGGCGCGCCCTTCCTTCGCCGCCTGGTCGGCGGCCAGGAACGCGTCGATGTTCACCTTCGCGTCGATGAGGATCTTGCGGTGGGCCCCATCGAAGACGGTGAAGTCGGGCAGCCCCGCGTCGCTCGCGCCGCGCTGCTCGATGAAATCCACGTCCGGCCGCAGGCCCGCGCTCTCCAGGACGTTGCGGACGATCCCCTCGCCCCAGTTGCCCTGGCTCTTGCTGCCGCCCCGGAGCGCCGTCACGAAATCGTCCGCCTGCCGGCCCAGGCTTTGCGCCTTGCGGCCCACCTCGTCGATCCGCGCCGACAGCTCGCCGCCCAGCTTCAGGTTCGATTCGCGCGCGGATTCGGCCGCCTTGCGGAACTCGTCGATGTTCTGGCGCAGCGCGTCAAAGAGCGGCTTCACGTCCTTGGCGTTGCGTTCGGACAGGAGGCCGGACTTCTCCTCCAGCTTGTCGGCGGCCAGCGCCGCGAACTCGCTGCGCAGCCGGGCCGCCGTCTCGTCCAGCGAGCGCCGGAGCGTGGCGACGAGCGCCACCGCCAGGACGCAGGCCAGGCACGCCAGCAGGATCGTCACGCCCGTCATCATCGCCGGAACCGTCCGTCAGTTCGCGGGCTGGGCCGCACCGTCCGCCGCCACCTCGGTCACCTCGCACGTCGCCTCGGGTTCCGCGCACGTCGCCTCGCAGCAGCAACGGGCGACGCACGTCCAGACGAGCGCCGCCAGCACGAGCGCCGCCGCCAAAACGGCCAGCAGACGGCAGCAGCACGGGTGCCGCGCACACTTCGTGAAGCCCCGCGCGCGCTGCACCGTGAAGCGCATCGGGCGGTTGATCGCCCAGCCGCTCGCGTTGAGGATCGCCCCGAGGTCGCGCTGGCGCAGCTTGAACCACGTCAGGATCACGCTCGGCAGCGAGACGACGAGGACGACCGCCGCGATCGCGACCAGCACCTGCCACCACGCCATGCCCTTGACGCTCGCCGCAATCGCCGCGACCGCCGTGCCCATCATGCCGACACCAATGCCGATGGCCGCAACCGAGCTCGCCATCGCCGCGCCGCCGGCCGACCCGCCCGCCGTCGCCTGGGCCGCCGACTCGACGTTCTTCTGGGCCGCCGCCTGCTTGTCGCCGAGGAACTTCTTGACCGAGGCGGCGATGCCTTCGCCCAGCTTCCGCCACGGCGACCAGAACGCCTCCGCGAGCGACACCTGGCTTTCGACGACCTTGGTGACGACGGCTTCCCAGTCCTTGCCGTCGCGGTCGTAGAAGACGCCGTTGCGGCCCGCGTAGAGCTGGCCGACCGTGCCCGCCGTCACGACTGCGCAGAGGAAGCGCGTCGCGCCCTCCGCCGGCCGCGCGAGCTTCAGGTAGAGAAGGCAGCACTTCGACTTCTCCGCGAGCGCCGCGTGCGCCGCCTCGCTCTCGACGTGGAAGCAGAGGTTCATCTCCTTCGCGTCGATCCGGAGCGTCCCCGTCTGGAAGATCGCCAGATCCGTCTCGCTGTAGAGCCGCGCCATGTTGACGTAGTTTTCAAGCAATTCGCGCAGTCCGAGCTTGTAGCGCAGGAGCCGCTCCTCGTCGTCCAGCGCGCCCTTCACGCCCGCGTTCATGACCGGCTTCGCGGCGACCCACGCGCGGTAGGGCGCGAACGCCGCCTTCACCTTCTTGTAGCCGAGGCGGCTCAGTTCCGTCTGCGCGCCCAGGACGGGCGTGACGCACTTTTCCGCGAACGTCCGGATCGCCTCCAGGTGCTTCGGGTTGAGGTGCGTCGCCAGGGGCAGCACCTTGTCCGGCTCCTCCGTGACGAGCGGCATGTCCTCGGGCGGCAGGAAGAACGCGTCGACGACCGGCTCCACCGCCGCGAGCGCCGCTTCCGCGTCCGCCGTCGCCGCGCCGCAGACGGCGACTTCGGGCGCCTGGCCCGCCGCCTCCCAGTCCGCCAGCGCCTTTTTGTCCGCCGCCGACGGCTCGACCTTCGCGAGGTCGGCCTGGCGCGCGAGCACGTCGGCGAGCTTCCGCTCGTCGTCCGCGGACTTCGTGAACAGCTCGTCCAGGTTGACGTCCTTCGCCTTCAGGAACTCGATGGCCGCCAGCACCTCGGGCGTGCGGATGCGCTTGTCGCCGTCCGTGTCCATCAGCTCCAGCATCCGCAGGTCAAAGCGGACGCCTGTCGTCGGCATCGAAATCGCGAGCCAGTGCTTGCGGTCGAGGTGCGCGAGGTTGGCGATGTCGGCGCCGCTCTCCAGCTTGACCTGCTGCAGACGGCCGGTGTGCGACCATTTCCAGATGTGCGTATCCATTGCAGTTGTTCCTTGCTTGTCGTGTTGAAGCCGGTTGATCAGAAGAACCATTTGGCGCAGGCGAGCAACCCCTGCTTCCAGGGGACGCGGTGCGAAACGCCGCTCTTGCCCTTGAACTCGTCGAGGTGCGCGACGTACCAGTCGTAGTTGCGCACGAGCGCCTGCTTGTTGGAATACCGCGGCGCATAGCCGAGCAGCTTTTCCGCCTTTTCGATGGAGACGAACGAATCGGTGGACGCCGTTTCGTAGACCCACGGATAGAGCGGCGAGAGATGCAGCTTTTCGAGGACGCGCAAGATCAGGATGAGGGGCTTGACGGGCATGCCGCGGATCTTCTTGCCGTGGCCCGCGCGGTCCAGCACCGCCTGGTAGTCCTCGCGCATCGTCGTGAAGTCCTTCGCGCCGATGTTGAACTCCGTCGCGACGACGTCCTTCGGGTAGGTGAGCGCGTTCCAGATGGCGTGGTCGAGGTCGTCCACGTCCATCAGCTGGTAGCGGTTCCTGCCGCTGCCGATCATCGGGAAGCCGTGGCCCGTGTAGGCCCAGTCGTAGAAGAGCGCGAACACGCCGAGGCGCTCGGGGCCGATGAACGACTTCGGGCGGATGATGCTGACGCAGTAGCCGTCCCGGATCGCCGCGCGGCAGATGTTCTCCGCCTCGATCTTCGCGTGGCCGTAGGGCCCCACGCCGACGAGCGGATCGGTCTCGTAGATGGGATGCTTCTTCGGGACGCCGTAGACCGCCGTCGACGAAATCTGGATCATGCGGTCCAGCTTGAACTTGCGCGCCGCCGCGAGCACGTTGCGGCAGCCGTCGACTTCGGTCGTGTAGATGTCCTGCTCGGAATAGAGCGGCAGCGCGGCGGCGCAGTGCACCACGGCGTCGCAGCCCGCCGTCACGCGCTCGACCGCCGCGACGTCGCGCACGTCGCCCAGGGTGAACTTGAGCCACGGCGCACCCTTTTCGGGATAGTCGAAGTCGGCGATGTCAAGAACGCGAATTTCCTCCACGCCTTTCGCGCGGAGGAAACGGATGAGGTTGATGCCCAGGAAGCCCGAGCCGCCGGTGACGAGGATCTTCATTCCGCAGGCGGCGTGTCGAGCGGCAGGTCGGCGGGCAGCTGCTCCGCGAGCGGCGCCGGCGCCGGGGCCGCCGTCTCGCCCGCCACGACCGAGCCCGTGCCCGGCGTCGAGGTCAGCTTGGCGAGGACCAGCGTGTTCAGGAGGAAGATCGCGCCGAGGATCGCCGTCGCCTTGATGAGGACGTTGCCCGCGTCCGCGCCGAGCGACGCTTCCAGCGCGCCGCCGCCGAACGCGCCGCCGAGGCCGCCTTCTTTCGGCTTCTGCAGCATGACGATCAGCGCCAGCAGGAGGCACGCGACCACTTCGACGACGTAGAGGAACCCAATCAGAATGCTCATGTTGTTTGTTGCCTTTCGTAAAAGTTGCGGTATTATATCATATTCGGGGCGCGGTGCGCTACCTCAGAAGTCGAGGTTGCGGACGTTGAGCGCGTTGTCCTCGATGAACTTGCGCCTCGGCTCCACCTCGTCGCCCATGAGGAGCGTGAACATCCGGTCCGCCGCCACCGCGTCGGAGAGCTTCACGCGCAGCATGTGGCGCTTCTCGGGGTTCATCGTCGTGTCGTAGAGCTCGTCCGCGTCCATTTCGCCGAGGCCCTTGAAGCGGTAGACCGACAGCCCCTGCTTGCCGTGCGCGCGCACGTCGTCCAGCAGCTTCTTGAGCGCGCCGCCGAAATAGTCGCCGGGCAGGTAGCCGTAGCCGGAGAGCGACGAGAACTCCTTGCGGAGCATCGACGCGCCCGAGCCGGTCGCCGTCTCGTCCGCGACGAGCGCCTCGGCATTGAAGCCGCGCTCCTCGACCATCTTGCACGTCTCCTCGATCTCCGCGAGCAGCTTCAGGAACGCGGCCGCGCGCTTCTTGTCCATCGCCGCGCCCGTCTTGTCCGTCACCTCGAAGTCGTCCAGCCCCAGCGTGAGGAGGCGCTGCGTCAGGTCGCCGTCGGTCATGACGTATTCGATCTTCTTCTTGCGCTCCACCTTGTAGAGCGGCGGCTGGGCGAGGTAGACGTAGCCCTTCTCGATGAGCTCGGGCATCTTGCGGTAGAAGAACGTCAGCAGGAGCGTGCGGATGTGCGCGCCGTCCACGTCGGCATCGGTCATGATGACGATCTTGTGGTAGCGCGCCTTCGAGATGTCCCACTCCTCCGCGAAGCCGCAGCCGATCGCCGTGATGAGCGTGCGGATCTCCGCGTTCGCGAGCATGCGGTCGATGCGCGCCTTCTCGACGTTCAGCACCTTGCCGCGCAGGGGCAGGATCGCCTGCGTCGACCGGTCGCGCCCCTTGCACGCGGAGCCGCCGGCCGAATCGCCCTCGACGAGATAGAGCTCGGTCTTGGACGCGTCGCGCACGGAGCAGTCGCGGAGCTTGCCGGGCAGCGCCAGCCCGTCCATCACGCCCTTGCGCACCGTCTCGCGCGCCCGCCGCGCCGCCTCGCGCGCCCGGCAGGCGAGGAGCGTCTTTTCGATGATCGCCTTGGCGACGGACGGATTCTCCTCGAAGAACGTCATGAGCTTGTCGCTGACGATGCCCGAGACGATGCCGTCCACCTCGCTGTTGCCGAGCTTGGTCTTCGTCTGGCCCTCGAACTGCGGCTGCGGCACCTTGACCGACACGATCACCGTCAGCCCCTCGCGCATGTCCTCGCCCGTGAGCGTGTCCTTCTCCTTGATGATCTTGTTGTCGGTGCCGTACTTGTTGATCGTCGAGGTGAGCGCGCGCCGGAAGCCGGTCAGGTGCGTGCCGCCCTCGATCGTGTGGATGTTGTTGCAGTAGGTCTGCTCCAGCGTCGAGTAGCTGTCGGTGTACTGGAACGACACCTCCGCCTGCACCATCCCCGTCAGCCCCTCGCGCTCGCCCTCGAAGTGGACGACGGGCGACAGCGGCTGCTTGTTCGTGTTGAGGTAGCCGACGAACTCGTCGATGCCGCCCTCGTAGTGGAACGTCTCCTCGTGGTGCGCGTCGCCCTCGTCGTCGCGGAAGTGGATCGTCACGCCCCGGTTGAGGAACGCGAGCTCGCGCAGGCGGTTGCAGAGCGTCTCCCACTTGAACGCGTGGCAGGAGAAGATGGTGTGGTCGGGGAAGAACGTCACCTTCGTGCCCGTCTCGTCGCCGCACGCGCCCACGACCGCGAGCGGCTGCGTCACGTGGCCGCGCGAAAACTCGATGTGGTGGATCTTGCCGCCGCGCTTGACCTCGACCTTCATCCAGTCGGAGAGCGCGTTCACGCAACTGACGCCGACGCCGTGCAGGCCGCCCGAGACCTTGTAGTTCGAGCCGTCGAACTTGCCGCCCGCGTGGAGGACCGTCAGCACGACCTCGATGGCGGGCTTGTGCTGCGTCGGATGCATGTCGACCGGAATGCCGCGCCCGTTGTCCTGCACCGTGAGCGAGCCGTCGGGGTTGATGACGACGTCGATCATCGTGCAGTAGCCCGCCAGCGCCTCGTCGATGGAGTTGTCCACCACTTCGTAGACCAGGTGGTGGTAGCCGCGCTCGTCGGTGTCGCCGATGTACATCGCGGGCCGCTTGCGCACCGCCTCCATTCCTTCCAGGACCTGGATGTTCTCGGCGTTGTAGTTGCTGTTTTCCTCTGCCATTTCTTGCATCCTTGTAGTAGGGGAATAGTATATCATTTTTTTGCCCTTTCAGGGGGCTCAAAACCGCTTCCGCCGCCACGTCGCCGCCGGTCAAATCGCGGCGGCGGCGACGGAGAGAAGCGCGGCCGCGGCGATGACCTTGACGACGCCGAGCCGGTTCCAAAAGACGAGCGCGGCGGCGGCCAGCGCGAGCACCGCGCCGAACGGGTCGAGCAGGCGGGCGAACGACGCGACCGCGAGCGTCATCATCACGATCGTGAAGACGCGGATGACCGCCATCAGCCCCTTCACCGCCGCGCGGTCGCGGAACCGGTCGAGGACGCTCAGCGCGAGCGACAGGATGACGAACCCCGGTACGATCAGGCACGCCGTCGAGACGAGCGCGCCGCCGAGGCCGAAGAGCCGGTAGCCGAAATACGTCGCCGCGTTGATGCCGATGGGACCGGGCGTCATCTGCGTCAGCGCCATCAGGTTGGCGAATTCCTCGGCGGGAATCTGCAGGTAGGCGGCGTCGGGCCCGACAAAGTCCTGCAAGTAGAGCGGCACCAGCACGTAGCCGCCGCCGAACGCGATGAGGCCGTATTTGAGAAAGAGAAGCGCGGCAAGCGGCGACGCGGCAAAACGGCCGCGCCCGCGCCGGACCAGCTCGCGCACGTCCCGGGCGAAGCGCACGCAGCTCTTGGCCAGCATCGCGAAGATCACGCCCGTCAACGCCGCGCGCAGCCCGCCGAACGCCGCCACGAGAAAGCGGTTGTCGAGCGGGATCGCGTCATAGCCCATCGACACCGCCGTGAAGACGAGGATGCTCGGCAGCGCCACGCCCGCCACCGCCACGAGCGACCCGGCGACGCCCGCGACGCGCCGCCCCACGTAGACCGCGCTGTGGGCCGCCAGGATGCCCGGCACCATCTGGAAGAGCGCGATCTGGTCGAGGAGTTCGCCTTCCTTCAGCCACTTGCGCTTTTTCGAGAAGACCTCCTCCGCGACCGAAATGATCGCGTAGCCGCCGCCCACGACGAAGAGCGCGATGCGGAACATGTCGAAGAAAAGCGTCGCCAGTTTTTTCATAGTGCCAGAATCAGGGCCAGGTTCGCACACGCCACCGCGTCGTAGAGCCCGTCGTGCCACGTGCGCCCGTCCAGCTGCGGCACGCAGCCGAACATTTCGCACAGGTCGCCCAGCTTGTAGGACGGCAGTTTCGGATAGCGCGCCCGGGCGAGTTTCATCGTATCGACCCACGGGCCCCATTTCGTGAGCGGCGCGACGCGCGTCAGGATCGTCTTTTCGCAGGCGATGTTGTGCGCGACGAGCCGCGCGCCCAGGAGCTTCGGCGCCCACGTCTCGAAGGAACTGCCGAGCGTCCCGAGCGCGTCCGGCCCGTGCGCGCGCGGCGGCGCGCCCTCGACGTCGAAGAACCATTCGCCCGTCTCGACGAGGACGCCGTTTTCGACGCGCGCGAACCCGAGCTGCCACGGCTCGTTCACGCCGCCGCCCTCGTAGCCCGTCGTCTCGAAATCAATTGCCAGAAAGTTCATGTCTTCCCCATACAGTATATCATATCTGCCGTCCGGCGCGGGCGGCGTCAGCCGGACATGTCCTCGAGAATCGAGAGGACGGGGAACGCCGGATTGTAGTGGCGCTGGAGGAACATCGCGTTGCGCTCGGCATAAAGCGTCTCGGCCAGCGAATCGGCCAGCGGCACGAGAAACCGCTCGTGCGCGCAGAAGAACGGCGGCACGGCATCGAGCGAGCCGGTCGTCGAGAAGTTGAGGCAGCCGCAGCGGTTGTTGCAGCGCCCGAGCAGCACGCAGCCCGCGCAGGACGGCTTCGCCCGTTCGTTGCGCTCGAAGATGCAGCCGCGCCGCGCCGCGTCGATCCCCTCGCCGACGCGCCCGATCGCGAACTCTGGCCGCCCGACGAACTGCACGCACGGATAGTAGGTGCCGTCCGGCGCGACGGAAACCTGCCGCTTCCCGAGCTGGCACGACGCGCCGCGCCCAGGCCAGATGCGCGTGGCGATGCGCTTGTCGAACGCCGCGAAGTAGAACTTCTCCTCGCGCCGGTATGCGTCGAGATACCACGCGGCCAGCTGCCTGTAGGCGCGTTTCAGCCGACGCCACGCGGCGGCGTCCCAGTCGGCGGCGAAGTTCACGCTGGAAATCACGTACGCCGCGCCGCGCGCGCGGAGGAAGCGGACGTTTTCGGCGAAGTCCGCCGCCGTGTCGGGGTTCACCGTCATCATCACCGGCGCGTAGGGCTGGGCCGCGAGCACGGCCTCCAGGCGCGGCAAAAGTGCCGCGGACGAGCCCTCGCCCGCCGCCGTCACGCGATGCCGGTCCTGCGTCGGCGGCGCGCCGTCGCAGCTGACGGCGACGTGCAGCCGCGCGGCGGCGGCGCGGGCGAGAAACGCGGGCGTGACGAGCGTGCCGTTCGTCGTGACCTTGTAGTGGAAGCGGTGCGGCGTGTGGCGTTCGCAGGCGGCGATCACGTCGAAGATGAGGTCTTCCCGCAGCAGCGGCTCGCCGCCGAAGAAGATGACGCCGGGGTTCTCCGCGCCGCGCGTGCACTCGTCAATCGCCGCCAGCGCGGTCGCGAGCGTCATGTCCGCCGTGCCGGGCCGCGCGTAGCAGTAGCGGCACGCAAGATTGCAGCGGTCAGTGAGATGGAGCGTCAGGTGCATGGGCGGACGGCAGCTTTCCCTTCTGGGCGAGATAGTCGAAGAAGGCGTCGATCTGCGCCTTCAGCTGCCCGCGCGCGATCTGCCGGCCGTAGGCCCGGCGTTCCTCCCATTCCGACTCGAAGTCGCCGGACGACGGCTTCCAGTCCTTCGGGATGTGCGCGACCGGTTCGTAGAAGACGCCGACGGACACGGGAGCGCCGCCCTTCCGCGCGGAAATCGCCGCCACCGCGTCGCCTGCCGCCGCGCGAAAATCGTACACGTTGAACGAGGAGAAGTGCAGCCTCGCCTCGCGGTCGAATTTCTTCCAGCTCTCGATGTCGCCATAGGAGATGAATTCCACCATGATGTCGCCCGACGCCGTCCCGAAGTCGAGCATGACCGGACGCTTCCACTTGGGATCGGACGGGAGCGGCACGCCGTCGAGTTCCGGGCAGTCCCGGAGCTTGACGCCGCGCTTCAGGAATTCATTCTCGATGATCTCCAGCGCCTCCAGCTCGCCCAGCATCACGGGCGGATTGACGGCGACGCAGCCGAATCCGCCGCGCCCCTCGCCCGCCACGGCGACGGCGGCGAGTGGGCACACG
>JAFPYE010000155.1 GCA_017412325.1 Kiritimatiellia bacterium
ATCGGCGCGCTGATGCTCGGCAACCTCGCCAAGGAAGTCGGCACGTCGGTCTCGCGCATCGCCGACACGATGTCGAACGCGCTCATCAACATCGTCACGATCATGCTGGGCCTGTCGGTCGGCTCGAAGCTCGCGTGCGAGAAGTTCCTCTCCGGCACGACGCTCGGCATCCTCGCGCTCGGCCTCGTCGCGTTCTGCGTCGGCACGGCGGCGGGCGTCCTGATGGCGAAGCTCATGAACCTCTTCTCGAAGCAGAAGGTCAATCCGCTCATCGGCTCGGCGGGCGTCTCGGCGGTGCCGATGGCCGCGCGCGTCTCGAACAAGGTGGCGCTCCAGAACGACCCGACGAACTTCATCCTCATGCAGGCGATGGGCCCGAACGTCTCGGGCGTCATCGGCTCGGCGGTCGTCGCCGGCGTCCTGTATACGCTCTGCAAGTAAGCCGCACGGAAGGATCTGCGGGCCATGAAGAAAGTGATCATTACCGTCGTCGGCAAGGACATCGTCGGCATCATCGCCAAGACGGCCGCCTACCTCGCCAAGGCGAACATCAACATCCTTGACATCTCGCAGACCGTCGTGCAGGACTACTTCAACATGATGATGATCGTCGAGACGTCGAAGAGCAAGAAGTCGTTCGACACGATGAGCGCCGACCTGACCCGGCTCGGGCTCACGATGGGCCTGGAGGTCCACTGCCAGAAGAGCGAGATCTTCGAGAAGATGCACCGCATCTGACGCGTGCCATGATCGACATCTTTGAAGTCCTCGAAACGAACAAGATGGTGAGCGAGCAGACGCTCGACGTGCGCACCATCACGATCGGCGTCTCGCTCCTCGACTGCGCCGACCGCTCGCTCAAGACGACGTGCGACAACGTCTATGCGAAGCTGACGCGCGTCGCGAAGGACCTCGTGAAGGTCGGCGACGACATCGGGCGCGAGTTCGGCGTCCCCGTCGTCAACAAGCGCCTCTCGGTGACGCCGGCGGCCCTCGTCGGCGCGGCGTGCTGCCGGACGCCCGGCGACTTCGTGAAGATCGCCCGGACGCTCGACCGCGCGGCGAAGAAGCTCGGCGTCAATTTCATCGGCGGCTATTCGGCCATTGTCTCGAAGGGGATGACGCCCGCCGACGAGCGGCTGATCCGCTCGATCCCCGAGGCGCTGGCGGTCACGGAGCGGCTCTGCGCCAGCGTGAACGTCGGCTCGACCAAGACGGGCATCGACATGGACGCGGTGCGGCTGATGGGCGAGATCGTCAAGGCGACCGCCGCGCGCACGAAGGACCGGGGCTCGCTCGGCTGCGCGAAGCTGGTCGTCCTCTGCAACGCGCCCGACGACAACCCGTTCATGGCGGGCGCGTTCCACGGCGTGAGCGAGGGCGACGCGGTCATCAACGTGGGCGTGTCGGGGCCGGGCGTCGTGAACGCGGTCCTGAAGACGATCCGCGGCGCGGACTTCGAGACGCTCTGCGAGACGGTCAAGAAGACGGCGTTCAAGATCACGCGTGTCGGCCAGCTCGTCGCGCAGGAG
>JAFPYE010000156.1 GCA_017412325.1 Kiritimatiellia bacterium
CGATAAAACGCAAAAAAGCCGCAAATCGCGGCCTTCTTTGATTGGTGGAGATAAGGGGAGTCGAACCCCTGACCTTCTCAATGCCATTGAGACGCTCTACCAACTGAGCTATATCCCCAAAGGTTGAAAACGGCGCGTATTATATCATAATCGCCTTGCCGCGACAAGGGGGATTTGATAAAATACTCACCTATGACACAAGACCCGAGTCCGAACGACTTTCTTCTCAAGTGGCGGGGCGACCGGCTGGCCGTGACGCTGACGCTGGACGCGCCGCGCAAGGGCCGCGCCGCCTTCCGCACGAACATCGGCCACGCGCGTGTCCGCCGCCGCGAGATCATCGCCGAGACGGAGCGCGGCGAAACGCCGATGGCGCGCGCCTGGACGGACATCCCGCTTCCCGAAGTCGCCCCCGGCGTCTTCCGCGCCGACATCCCGCTCGACGAGGTCGGTGTCTTCTCCGGCAAGGCCTGCTTCTTCCCCGAGGGCTCGAACGTCCCCGAATGGCCGGAGGGCCGCAACACGCACATCAAGGTCGAAAGCGCCGAGACGCGCAAGAACAACTCCATCTACACCGTCTTCCCGCGCCAGTTCGGCTCGTTCCGCGAAATCGTCCGCCGCCTGCCGCTCATCATGGACACGATGGGCTTCCGCCTCATCCAGACGCTGCCGCCGTTCCCCGTGCCGACGACCTACGCGGTGATGGGCGAATACGGCTGCCCGTTCGCCGCGCTCGACTTCTATTCGGTCGATCCCGCCATGGCCGAGTTCGACGAATACGCCACGCCCCTCGACCAGTTCCGCGAGCTGATCGACGCGGTGCACGCGCGGCGCGGCCTCTTTCTCGTCGACCTGCCCGCCAACCACACCGGCTGGGCCTCGACGTTGCAGACGCACCATCCCGACTGGTTCCACCGCGAGGCCGACGGGCGTTTCGTCAGCCCCGGCGCGTGGGGCGTGAAGTGGGCCGACCTCGTGGAGCTCGAATATTCGCATCCGGAGCTCAGGGCCTACATGGCGGACGTCTTCCTCTTCTGGTGCCGCAACGGCGTGGACGGCTTCCGCTGCGACGCGGGCTACATGATCCCCGCCGAGACGTGGGAGTACATCGTCGCCCGCGTGCGCGAGGAGTATCCCGACACGATCTTCATGCTAGAGGGCCTGGGCGGCGACTTGCGCGTCACCGACCGGCTCCTCGCCGAATCGAACCTCGACTGGGCGTATTCCGAGGTGTTCCAGACGTACGACCGCGGCGCGTTCGAGTGGTATCTGCCCGGCGCAATCGCCCGCAGCGAGAAATACGGCACGCTCGTCCACTTCGCCGAGACGCACGACAACGACCGCCTGGCGAAGGGCGGCGAGACGTACGCGAAGCTGCGCGTGCAGCTCTCCGCGCTCCTCAGCTGGCAGGGCGCGTGGGGCATGGCGAACGGTGTGGAGTGGTTCTGCCGGGAGAAGATCGACGTCCACGGCAAGAACGACCTCAACTGGGGCGCGAAGTCGAACATGGTCGAGCTCATCGCCAAGCTCAACTTCATCCTGGCGACGCAGCCGAGCTTCGAGGGCGCGAGCCACCTGGAGATCGTCACGCGCGGCGACGGCAACACGCTCGCCGTCGTGCGCGAGAAGGCCGGCCTGCCGCCCGTCCTCGTCCTCGCGAACCTCGATTGCCAGAAGGAGGCGCACGTCGAATGGGACTTGCGGCGCTTCCCGGCGGGCGAGGCGTTCGATCTCGTCACGCAGCGCAAGGTCGCGATCACGGGCCCCGTCCGTCTCGCGCCCGGCGAAGTCCTCTGCCTCGCGTGCCGACCGGCGTCCGGCGCGACGGCGGCGGCGCGCACCGAACCGGCGCCGGACGCGGTGCGCACGGCGCGCTTCCACTGGGTCTATCCGCGCGACACGCGGCGCGACGTGGTGGTGCCGGAGAACGAGTGGGTGGAAGTCTCCGCGCCGCACCATTTCCGCGTGCGCCTCATCGACCCCGCGACGGGCAAGACGCTGCGCGTCTACCGCTCGCGGACGGTGGCAGGCCGCCACGTGGCGCTCTTCGACGCGCCGCACTACAAGGGCGACGGGACGGCCTGCCGCGCGCTCGACCTGATGATGGTCGTCTACGAGCCGGGCCGTTCGCGCCGCGTCCATTCGCGCTTCCTCGTGCCGCCGCGCAGCGCGTGCGCGAAGGTGAAGCTCGCGTTGCACGGCGACGAGGTGCGGCAGCATCCCGAGTTCCGCACGATCCTTTCGAACGGCGCGGGCGCGGCGAGCCAGCTGCGCGTCGGCTGGGGGCTCGTGCAGAGCCAGTACGACGCGATCCTTGCGGCGAACCCGAACCCGGACTGCCCGAGCGACCGCCTCAACCTGTGGACGCGCACGCGGTGCTGGCTCCAGCGCGAAGGGTATGCGCGCGAGTTCGACCGCCGCTGCGTCGTGAAGTTCACGGCCGATCCGGCGGGGCGCTTCGCCGCGTGGGATTTCCACGTGCCGTGCGGCATGGGCAAGATGACGGCGTTCCGCTTCACGGTCGCGCTCGCGCCCGGCGCGAACGCGGCGCGGCTGACGGTGGCGCGCTACGACGCGGGCGAGGAGGATGTCGGCGACCAGGTGCGGCTCGTCTTCCGTCCCGACATCGAGTGGCGCAGCTTCCACGCGACGACCAAGGCGTATCAGCTGGAGAGCGCGTTCGCGCAGGGCGTCTGCGCGGTCGGCGACGGCTTTGACTTCAAGCCCTACGGCGAGACCTTCCGCTTCCGCGTCGCGGGCGGCGCGTACCATCACGAGCCGCAATGGGAGTACAACGTCCCGCACCCCGAAGAGGCGGCGCGCGGGCAGGACGGCGCGGGCGACCTCTTCAGCCCCGGCTGGGTGTCGGCCGACCTGCACGTGGGCGAAAGCGTCACGCTGACGGGCGCGCTGGGCGACGTCGATGCGTCTCGCGTCTCGTGTCCCGCGCCCGTCCCGCCATCGTGCGAAACGCTCCCGCTCGACGAGGCGCTGCGCCAGGCGCTGGAGCTCTTTATCGTCAAGCGCGACGACCTGAAGACGGTCATCGCGGGCTATCCGTGGTTCCTCGACTGGGGCCGCGACACGTTCATCTTCATGCGCGGCATGATCGCCGCGGGGAAGATCGCGGATTCCGTCAAGATCCTCAAGGCGTTCGCCGCGTTTGAGGAAAACGGCACGCTGCCGAACATCATCTACGGCGCAACGGCGGGCAACCGCGACACGACCGACGCGCAGCTGTGGTTCATCCGCTGCGTGCAGGAAGTGGAGGCGGTCGCGCCGACGGAGGTGGCCGACTTGAAGGCGACGTGCGAAAACCTCGTCGCCAACTACCTCAAGGGCACGCCGAACGGCATCAAGGTCGATCCGGCTTCGGCGCTCGTCTGGTCGCCCAGCCACTTCACGTGGATGGACACGAACTATCCCGCCTGCACGCCGCGCGTCGGCTATCCGGTGGAGATCCAGGCCCTGTGGGTTTCCGCGCTGAAATACGTCGGGCGCGACGAAACCGCCGCGCGCGCCGTGGCGTCGCTGAAAAAGTATTTCAAGGCGCCCGTCGGCTACTACGACTGCCTGGCGGCGCCGAACGGCGAACCGGCCGCCGCCGCGCAGCCGGAAGACACCATCCGCCCCAACCAGCTCTTCCTCCTTTCGCTCGGCGTCGTGGACGATCCGTCCATCCTCGCGGCGACCGAGGAACTGCTCGTGCCGGGCGGCATCCGCTCGCTGAACGCCGACCAT
The DNA here is from genome assembly GCA_017412325.1 of Kiritimatiellia bacterium. Taxonomy (GTDB): domain Bacteria; phylum Verrucomicrobiota; class Kiritimatiellia; order RFP12; family UBA1067; genus UBA1067. Next base: position 3,742 of record JAFPYE010000156.1, read on the forward strand.
CCGCTCTATTGCGGAACCTACGCGGGCGACGAGGACACGCGCCGCAAGCCGGCCTACCACAACGGGACGGTGTGGGCGTGGCCGTTCGCGCTCTATGCGGAGGCGCTGGCGGCAACGGGCGGCGCGGGCGCCGAAACGGCGCGGCAGCTCCTCGCGAGCGCGGTCGAGAACCTGAACGCGGGGTGCCTCTGCCACATGAGCGAGATCGCCGACGGCGACGCGCCGCACGCGCAGAAGGGCTGCACGGCCCAGGCGTGGAGCGTGAGCGAAGTTCTGCGCGTCTGGCTCAAGCTGAACGCGTCACGGGTGCGCTAGAAACGCCTCCCAGCGCGGCAGGTAGTAGTCGCGCAGCAGCTCGACGTATTCGCGGTGCGCGTAGTCGGCGAGCGTGGTGCGGCCCCGTTTCGGGTCGGCCCATGTCGTCACCATCCGCCGGAACGCCGCCTCGCCGCGTGCGCCCGCCCGTGCCCGTGCGCGCGCCAGCTGCGGCTCCAGGCGGAATTGTTCGGGGACGCCCGACCACGGGCAGTTCGCCGTCACGGCGTCCACCCGGAGGCGGCGCAGGAACTCCCGCCGTGCCAGCAGATCGTCCTTCAGGCGCGGCAGCAGGCGACGGAATTCGTTGGCCCGCACCTGGCGGTCGATGTCGTAGGCGTCGTCGGCGAGATTCCGGAACGCCTGCGCCGGCCCGAACACCAGCTCCGTCCGCGCCGCGTCGAAGAGCCGCGCCACCTCTTCGAGCCGTGCCGGATCGTACCAGAGCCCGCCCGTCGGCCCCCACGTGCTGACGTTGTTCGCCGTCCACGCGGGTTCCGCGCACATCACGTTTTCCGTCGTCCCTTCCTGGCAGCGGTCGCAGGCGTAGACGGTCGCCGCCAGAATCCGCCATGCCGTGTGGAGACGGAGCCGGGCGCGGGCGACGAAGGGCGGGGCGTTGGTGAATCCATAGCGGCGATCCACCCATTCGCCGAGCCAGTCGTCCAGTTCCGCGGCGGTCATCACGCTCCCCGCCGGGCGCGTCATCATCTCTTCGAAGAGGTCGTAGCAGACGGGATTCGTGCCGAGCCCTTCCGACAGGAGCCCGTAGCCGCGGAAGGTCGCGTTCGTGCACGCGCCGAGATGCGCGAACGTCCTGAGATTGCCGTACAGCCCGTGGTTGCCGCCGAAGTTCAGCACCTCGCACCAGATCCACGGCAGATCGCCGAAATCCATCGGCTGCGGGTCGCGGCTCATGTCCTTGACGAGCGCTTCGATGAGCGTGTAGCGTGGATCGAGCCCCGCGCGGACTTCGGCGGTCGGGTTCCGCTGCCACGCCTGCACGACCCAGGTGACGCCGGGGAACGCCCGCTGCTGCGCCGCCTGAACCGCGCGTGTCGCCGCCGTCACGTCGATGCCGTCCGTCCGCCCGCCCTCGTGGAAGAGGTCGCCCGCGAGAAACTTGGGACGGAAGCCGTAGACCTCTTCCAGCTTCTCGTACCAGAGCGCGGCCAGCCGCCGGAAGCCCGGGCAGGTCGGGTCCATCTGCGGCGGGCGCACGTAGGGCCCCCACGTGCCTTGCGGGACGATCGTGCATTCGCCGTAGACGCGATCGCAGATGCTGAAGGACGCCTTGTCCGGCTGTTGCCACGCCGCCTCCAGCGGGATCATCCCCGTGCAGCCCTGCAGGATCGGCTCGATGCCGCGCGCGCGCATTTGCTCGCAGATCCGCCGCCCGCGCGCACCGTCGTCGTCGATCGTCTGCCGGTCGAGCGGCCCGCCTTCGCCCGTCAGGTTGGCCATCAGCCACCACGCGCGCGCGCACTCATCGGGGAGGAACGCGCGGATCGTCTCGCCGCCCGCGCCCATTTCGTCCAGCACGAGCTGCCAGACCTTGAACGTGCCGTCGGTGACGAGCGCCGCGTTGTAGCCCGCCCGCGCGAGGCGGTCGATCTCCGCCGTCCATTCGGCGTCGGACGCATACGCGAACGTGTAGGAAAGGGTGCAGTAGTTGTAGGCCACCCGGAGCGGCGGCGGGTCTCCCGCGCGGACAGACGGCGCGGCGAGCAGGGCGGCGAGGATCAGCAGTCTTTTCATGTCGCATAGTTTATCATTCCCCTCCGCCGGAATCAAGCCGCGCGGAAAGTCCGTCAGTTTCCGCTTGCGCGGAATCGAAAAAAAAGATATACTGTAGGCGGTGTTGGGACAATACAACCCGGCACGATACGAAAGAACAAGCAAAAAATGAAGACCTATCTGGCATTCTGGTACGGGATTTTCAAGAACAACCCGATTTTCCGCCTTGTCCTCGGGCTCTGCCCGACGCTGGCGGTGACGACAAGTCTGGAGAACGCGCTCGGCATGGGGCTCGCGGCGACGTTTGTGCTCATCTGCTCGAACGGGCTCGTCTCGGCCTTGCGCAAGGTCATCCCCGGCGCCGTCCACATCCCGTGCTACATCGTCATCATCGCGACGTTCGTGACGGCGATCGACCTCCTGATGCAGGCGTATCTGCCCGACCTCTCGGCCTCGCTCGGCATCTTCATCCCCCTGATCGTCGTCAACTGCATCATCCTCGGCCGCGCGGAGGCGTTCGCCTCCAAGAACGGCGTCCTCGCCTCGCTGGCGGACGGGCTTGGCTCGGGCATCGGCTTCACGCTCGCGCTCGCGCTCATCGCGTCGGTGCGCGAAATCGCCGGCGCGGGCACGCTCACCATCTGGGGCGACCTCGCGATCAAGGGCATCAACCCGGGGCCGGTCACGCTGGCGATCCTGCCGGCGGGCGGCTTCATCACGCTGGGGCTGTTGCTCGCGCTCATCAACCACCTTGGCGCCGTCAACGCGCGCCGCCACGGCGCACCGCCGCCGCTGCCGGTCAACCTCGACTGCCGCCACTGCACGATGTGCCCGAACGGAAAGTGATTTCAGCAAAGAAGGAAGAACGAACATGAAGTGCCCGAAATGCGGCAAGGATGACGACAAGGTGCTGGACTCGCGCGCGGCGCGCGAGGGGGCGGCCATCCGTCGCCGTCGCGAATGCTGCGTCTGCGGGTACCGCTTCACGACCTACGAGGAGATCGACCGCGACGAGGTGGTCGTCGTCAAGCGCGACGGCACCCGCCAGCCGTTCGACCGGCAGAAACTCGACAAGGCGATTCGCCATGCGTGCGGCAAGCGTCCGATCAGCGACGACCAGATCCGCACGATGATCGACCACGTCGTCGCCAAGCTGGAGGGCGGCGAGGTCGGCGCGGACAAGATCGCGCAGCTGGTGATGGACGAGCTGCACCGCACCGACGAGGTCGCCTACATCCGTTTTGCAAGCGTGTACCGTCAGTTCACCGACGTCGCGCAGTTCCTGCAGGCCATAACGGAGATCGTGAAAAAATGAGCGTTGACTACCAGCGCCCGCCGGTGAGGGTCGCCCTGATGGGTCTCGGCCGGGCGATGTTCTCGACCCACTATCCCGTGTTCAAGGCGCACCCCGCGCTTTTCAAGGTGGTGGCGGCGTGCGACCTCTCGAAGGAACGGCGCGACATCGTGGCGAAGGACTACCCGGACTGCCGGATGTTCCGCCAGTTCGCCGACATGCTCTACGAGCGCGACATCGACATCGTGGACATCGCGACCTGCACCGTCGACCACACCGCGCACGCGATGGCGTCGCTCGAGCGCGGGTACTGGACGCTCCTCGAGTCGCCGATGGCGCTGACGCTCGACGACGCGCAGGTCATGCGCGGCGCGGCGGCGAAGGCCAAGAACCGTCTGCTCATCCTCCAGCGCGGGCTGTTCGCGCCCGACTTCCTGCTGGCGCGCCAGATGATGGGCGACGCGCGGCTCGGCGAAATCTACCAGGTCAAGATCCGCAAGGAAGACTACATCCGCCGCGACGACTGGCAGACCGTCAAGCGGCTGGGCGGCGGCGCCGCCTACTACCAGATGACCGACTTGATCCTGCAGGCGCTCAAGCTCCTGCCGTCGCCGCCGATCCAGATGTGGAGCGAGCTCAAGCGCATCGCCTCGCTCGGCGACGCCGAGGACTACGTGCACGTCAACCTGAAGACGCGCGGGCAGGTCTCCGCCGACATCGAGTTCAACGGCGGCTGCCTCGCCGAGACGCGCGCGCCCTCGTTCGAGATCCGCGGCGAGCGCGGCGTCTTCCGCGTGCAGCCGGGCGCGACGGAGGGCACGCTCACCGTCATCGACCCCGCGTTCAAGTTCCCGCGCCGTCGCTCCAGCGTCCGCACGCCGGAGATCGTCGACCTGCACGAGAACTTCCCGGTCGTCACGATTCCGGTGACGCTGCCGAAGGGGACGCTGCACGGGCCGAGCGCCTTCTGGAAGCACGTCTACGACACGGTGCGCACGGCCGCGCCGTTCCCGCTTCAGCTGGAGGATTCGATCGAGTCGGTGAAGTTCGCGCAGCTGATGAAGAAGACAAGCCCGTTCGGGAAGTAGCGCCGAAAGGAAAAGGACGAGACGGACATGCATGCCATGACACAGAGTTTGGAAGACTATCTGGAGGCGATCTACATCCTGGTCAAGGAGAAGAAGGTCGCCTGCGTCCGCGACGTGGCGAAGACGCTGAACGTCAAGATGCCGAGCGTCGTCAAGGCGATCCACGAGCTGAAGAAGCTGGAGCTGGTGACGCAGGAGCCC
>JAFPYE010000157.1 GCA_017412325.1 Kiritimatiellia bacterium
AGCCAGTGCGGCTGGGGCGCGACGGACACGGTCGAGTTCACCGTCTCGGGCGGCAGCACGATCCAGCGCGCCGACGGCGGCAAGCTGAACGACGAGGCGTTTCTCAAGTCGCTGCCGGAGAAGTACGTCCGCACCAAGCTGGAGCTCAACCGGACGCTGCTCAACGGCGAGGGGCTGGGCGAGGCGGCGCTCGCGGCGCTGGGGCTTGCGCGCATCCCGACGCTGAAGCTCAAGCTGAAGGCGAAGGCGGTCTCGGCCGTGCTCGCCGCCGTCGCGCTCGCCGCCACGCTGACGGGCTGCTACGTCGGCAAGGCGACGTTCCAGGGCGAGGACATGCGGATGTACCCCTTCTTCTCCACCACCGCCGCCCCCGTACCGGCGAACTAGCGGCGCGGAAGCGGGGCGCGCCGCCGCGCCCCGCGCAAAGCCGCGCGCTGCCACAGTTGCATTTACTCTGTCCGGCGCGCTTACTGGACCGTGATGGACGCGTGGTAGCTCTGGAGCGAACGGACTTCGCCGAGGCCGCTCATGGCCGCGCCGATGCCCTCCACCGCCGCCGTCGCCGCCGCGATCGTCGTCAGGTACGGCACGCGGTACTTGATCGCCGCCTGGCGGATGCGGCTGTCGTCCGCGCGCGCGTCGCGCCGGCCCGACGGGGTGTTGACGATGATCTTCACCTCGCGGTTCTTGATGGCGTCCAGGACGTCCGGGCGGCCCTCGCCGATCTTGGCGATCACCTCGCCCGTCACGCCGTGCTGCGCGAGGAACTTGATCGTCCCCTCCGTGCCGATGACCTCGAAGCCGAGCTGCGCGAAACGCCGCACCGCCTGCACCGCGTCGGGTTGCTTCTCGGACAGCGAGACGAGCAGCTTGCCGGGCGTCGTCGGCAGCGGCGAGAGCGCCGCCTCCTGCGACTTGAAGTAGGCGAGGCCGAACGTATCCGCCAGCCCCAGCACCTCGCCCGTCGAGCGCATCTCCGGCCCGAGGACGGGATCGACCTCCGGGAACTTCTCGAACGGCAGCACCGCTTCCTTCACGCCGTGGTAGGGAATCGTCTTCTTGCGGTCGAGCCCCATGGACTTGACGGTGTCGCCCAGCATGAGGTGCGTCGCGATGCCCGCCATGTTCGTGCCCGCCACCTTGGAGACGAGCGGCACCGTGCGGCTCGCGCGCGGGTTCGCCTCGATGACGTAGACCTTGCCCTCCTCGATGGCGAACTGCATGTTCATGAGGCCGACGACCTTCAGCTCGTTCGCGATCTTGCGCGTGTATTCGAGGATCTTCGCCTTCGCGTCCTCGGGGATCGTCACCGGCGGCAGCACGCACGCGGAGTCGCCCGAATGGATGCCCGCGAGCTCGATGTGCTGCATGATCGCGGGGATGAAGACGTCGGTGCCGTCGGAGAGCGCGTCCGCCTCGCACTCCATCGCGTGGCAGAGGAAGCGGTCGAGGTAGAGCGGACGGTCGGGCGTCACGCCCACCGCCTTGGCCACGTACTCGCGCAGCATGATCTCGTCGTAGATGACCTCCATGCCGCGCCCGCCGAGGACGAACGACGGACGGATGATGAGCGGGTAGCCGAGCTTCGCGGCGCACGCGAGCGCGCCCGTGAGGTCGCTCGCCATCATCGACTCCGGCATCGGGATGCCGAGCTTGTCCATGATCGAGTGGAAGAGGTCGCGGTCCTCCGCGTCGTCGATGGAGTCGACCGACGTGCCGAGGATCCGGCAGCCCGCCTCCTCCAGCCCGCGCGCGATGTTGAGCGGGGTCTGTCCCCCGAACTGCACGATCACGCCCTCGGGCTTCTCGGCCTCGTAGATCTGGAGCACGTCTTCGACCGTCACCGGCTCGAAATAGAGCTTGTCGGACGTGTCGTAGTCGGTCGAGACCGTCTCGGGGTTGCAGTTGACGATGATTGTCTCGTAGCCCATCTCCCGGAGCGCCATCGCCGCGTGGCAGCAGCAGTAGTCGAACTCGATGCCCTGGCCGATGCGGTTCGGCCCGCCGCCGAGGATCATCACCTTCTTCTTGTTGCCGGACGGCACGGCCTCGTGGAACGCGGCCGCGCGCTTCGGGTCGGGGTCGGGCGTGACGTCGTTGTAGGTCGAATAGTAGTAGGCCTTGTTCTCGACGCCCGAGACGGGCACGGCGAACCAGCGCTCGCGGCAGCCCGCCGCCGTGCGCTGCGCGCGGATGTCCTTCTCGGGGACGCCGAGGATCTGCGCGAGGTACTTGTCGCTGAAGCCGTCCTTCTTGGCCTGCACGAGCAGGTCGTCCGGGAGGGCCCGGCCCTTGCACGCGAGGATCCGCTCTTCGAGCTGGACGAGCTCGCGCATCTGCTGGACGAACCACGCCTTGACGCCGCAGGCCTTGAAGACCTGCTCGTCGGTCGCGCCCTTGCGGACGGCCTCGTACATCTGGAAGTGGCGCTCGCTGTTCGGCACGGCGAGCAGCTTCAGGAGCTCGTCCAGCGACTTGTCGTGGAAGTCCTTCGCGAACCCGAGCCCCGCGCGGCCGCGCTCCAGCGCGCGGATCGCCTTCTGGAACGTCTCCTTGTAGGTCTTGCCGATGGACATGACCTCGCCGACGGCCTTCATCTGGGTGCCGAGCTTGTCCTCGACGCCGCGGAACTTCTCGAACGCCCAGCGCGCGAACTTGAGGACGACGTAGTCGCCGTCCGGCGTGTACTTCTCGAGCGTCCCGTCGCGCCAGTAGGGGATCTCGTCCATCGTCATCCCCGCCGCGAGCTTGGCCGAGACGAGCGCAATCGGGAAGCCGGTCGCCTTGGACGCGAGCGCGGACGAGCGCGACGTGCGCGGGTTGATCTCGATGATGACGACGCGGCCCGACTTCGGGTCGTGCGCGAACTGGACGTTCGTGCCGCCGATGACGCCGATGGACTCGACGATCTTGAACGCGTCGCGCTGGAGCCGCTCCTGGAGCTCCTTGGAAATCGTCAGGAACGGCGCCGCGCAGTAGCTGTCGCCCGTGTGGACGCCGACCGCGTCGATGTTCTCGATGAAGCAGACGGCGATCATCTGGTTCTTGGCGTCGCGGACGACCTCGACCTCCAGCTCCTCCCAGTTGAGGATCGACTCCTCGATCAGGCACTGGTGCGTGAGCGACGCGTCCAGGCCGCGCGCGCAGATCGTCCGCAGCTCCTCGACGTTGTAGCAGAAGCCGCCGCCCGCGCCGCCCATCGTGTAGGCGGGCCGCACGACGACGGGATAGCCGATCTCCTTCTCGACGAGCTCGACCGCCGCCTCGACGGAGTGGACGATGCCGCTCTTGGGCGTCTCGATGCCGAGTTTCTGCATCGTCGCCTTGAAGACTTCGCGATCCTCGCCGCGCTCGATGGCGTCCAGGTTCACGCCGATCACCTTCACGCCGTACTTGTCCAGGATACCCTTCTTCGCGAGGCTCGTGGAAAGATTGAGGCCGGTCTGCCCGCCGAGATTCGGCAAAA
>JAFPYE010000158.1 GCA_017412325.1 Kiritimatiellia bacterium
AGAGAACGTGACATGGATTATTTCCTCCTCTTGACGATGATCTTGTCAGAAGCCTTGCGCTTCGCGCGGGTCTTGCCGCCCTTCGCGAGCTTGCCCCACGGCGAGCGCGGATCGCTGCCGCCGGAAGTGCGTCCCTCGCCGCCGCCCATCGGGTGGTCGACCGGGTTCATCGCGACGCCGCGCACCGTCGGGCGGATGCCCAGGTGGCGCTTGCGTCCGGCCTTGCCGAGCTTGATCGAGCCCCAGTCCTTGTTGCCGACGGAGCCGACGCAGGCGAGGCAGCGGCCGTTGAAGATGCGCACTTCGCCCGAAGGCATCTTGAGCGTCACCTTGCCGCCGTCGCGCGCCATGACCTGGCAGGCGTTGCCGGCCGAACGCGCGACCTTGGCGCCTTCGCCCGGGACGAGCTCGACCGCGTGGACCATGAGGCCGAGCGGGATCTGCGCGAGCGGCAGGCAGTTGCCGACCGTCGCCTCCGCCTTGGAGCCGTTCATGACCTTCATGCCCGGCTTGAGGCCTTCCGGCGCGAGGATGTAGCTCTTCACGCCGTCCGCGTACTCGATGAGGGCGAGGTACGCCGAACGCGTCGGATCGTAGGCGATGTCCTTGACCGTCGCCTCGACGTCGAACTTGTTGCGCTTGAAGTCCACGAGGCGCAGGCGCTGCTTGGCGCCGCCGCCGTGGTGGCGGGTCGTGATGCGGCCCAGGTTGTTGCGGCCCGCCGTCTTGCGGACGGCTTTCGTCAGGCTCTTGACCGGGCGCTTCTCGGTAATCTCCTCGAACGTCGCGGACTCGCGGAAGCGAATGCCGCACGAACGGGCCTTGTATGTCTTGAGTGCCATGTGTTAACTCTCCGTTAGACCTGTTCGATGCGCTCGCCGGCCTTGACGGTGACGTACGCCTTCTTGTAGGTGGCCTCGGTCGTCGCGCGGCGCGTGCCGCGGATGTAGCGCAGGCCGCCCTTGACATTCACGGTGCGGACCTTGAGGACGTGCACGCCGAACTTCTTTTCGACGGCCGCCGCGATCTGGGGCTTGGTCGAGTCCGTCGCCACTTCCAGGAGGTAGCGGTTCTCGGCGCTCAGGCGCGAGCCCTTCTCGGTGATCATGACCTTCTTGATGATTTCGTTCGTCATGTCGGGAACTCCTTACTTGGCGATGCGCGCGAGGAGCGCGTCGTAGCCCGCCTTGTCGCAGACGATCTTGCGGTTCGCCATCACGGTGTACACGTCGAGCGCCTGCGCCGTCGAGTAGTCGATGCGCGGCAGGTTGCTGGTGACGAGGAGCGTCGTGTCGTCCACGTCCTTCTGGACGACGACCGCCGTGCGGTCCACGCCCAGCGACTTGAGGAGCGCCGCCATGAGCTTCGTCTTCGGCGCCTCGAACGCGAACTCGTCGACGACGATCACGTCGCCCGCCACGAGCTTGTCCGAAAGGGCGCGCGCGAACGCGAGCTTCATCACCTTCTTGTTGATCTTCTGCGAGTAGTCGCGCGGCTTCGGGCCGTGCGCCACGCCGCCGCCACGCCACACGGGCGACTGGCGGAAGCCCGCGCGGGCGTTGCCCGTGCCCTTCTGCTTCCACGGCTTCTTGTTGGAACCCGCGACTTCGCCCTTGCCCTTGGTCGAGGCCGTGCCCGCGCGCATCGCGTTGCGAATCGCCGTCACCGCGTCCTTGACCGCCTGTTCGCCCTTGTCGAGCGTCAGCTGGGACTGGTCGAATACCGTCTCGATCTTCTTCATTACTTCGCCCCCTTCTTCGCCTTGAAGGCAATCGCGTTGTTCTTGAGGGACTTGCGCACGTAGACCGTGCCGTTGCGCGCGCCGGGGACGGAGCCCTTGACGAGAATCGCGTTGTCCTCGGGACGGATCTGCACCACTTCGAGGTTGACCGCCTTGCGGCTGACGTCGCCCATGTGGCCGGGCATCTTCTTGCCCTTCTCGATCCAGCCGGGGAGGTCGCGCGCCGCGAGGCCGCCCGTGCGGCGCTTGGAGTGGCCGCCGTGGGTCATGTTGCCGCCCGCGAAGTTGTAGCGCTTGAGGACGCCCGCGAAGCCGCGGCCCTTCGTCGTGCCCGTCACGTCGACGTACTTGACGCCTTCGAAGTTGGCGACCGTGATCGTGTCGCCGACCTTGACTTCCTCGCCGGCGTCGAGCGCGAACTCCTTGAGGAGCCGCACGCCGCCTTCGAGGCCGCCCGTCTTCTTGAGGTGGCCCGCCACCGCCTTCGTCAGGCGCTGGACCTTCTGCTCGCCCCAGCCGAGCTGCGCGGCGACGTAGCCGTCCTTCTCGGCGGTCTTGAGCTGGACGACCGGGCAGGGCCCGACTTCCAGCACGGTGACCGTCGTGCGCTTGCCGTCGGCATCGTAAACCTGGGTCATTCCGACCTTCTTGCCAATCAAACCTTCCATCGCGACCTCCTTAGACCTTGATGGTGATGTCGACGCCGGCGGGAAGATTGAGCTTCTTCAGCTCGTCGATCGTCTGCGCGGTCGGATTGACGATGTCGAGGAGGCGCTTGTGCGTGCGCATCTCGAACTGGTCCATGGACTTCTTGTTGACGTTCGGCGAACGGTTCACCGTGTAACGCTCGACGCGGGTCGGCAGCGGGATCGGCCCCACTACCTGCGCACCCGTGCCCCTCGCCGTGTCGATGATGCCACCGACGGCCTGGTCAAGCACACGGTGGTCGTATGCCTGAAGGCGGATGCGGACTCTCTGCTGTTGCATTCTTTGATCCTTTTGTTTGCTTCTTCGTTCTGGCTTCGGCTGGCGCCTCGCCCCTTGACCTGGACCTCGACGGTCGCGTTCGCCGCGCGTGGCGTCCCTTTCGGTTCGCCCTTGGCGCGTGAGGCCCATTTGCGGCACCTCTCCCGCGACTGGGTTTCAGCCCAGTAACCCCCGTAAAAACAAGGCTCGCGGCACGTTGTCGTAACCGCGAGCGTTGCTCATCGGTCACGACGCGACGGGATATACTCGCCCGTATCGCAACCCTCTTCTTGCGAAGATTGTTGGAAAGTATATCATATTTTGCGCCACACGCGCAATAGGGTAAATTTATCTTTTTTTGGCCCCGCGCCGGACGCGCGTCAGCGGCCGAAGAATTCCGTTGTGCGGGCGATCAGCTCGTCGAGGGAGCTGACCGTATGGACGGACGCGGGGATCGAGCGGCGGAACGTCGCGCCGTAGTTCTTGGTGACGAGGCGCGGGTCGGTCACGACGACCACGCCCCGGTCG
>JAFPYE010000159.1 GCA_017412325.1 Kiritimatiellia bacterium
AGCGGCGGCTATGGGTCGCGTGGCGGTTACGGCGGGAGTTACGGTGGTTACGGTGGCGGCTACGGGCAAAAAAAGCAGACGATCACGCGCACCACCTGGCGACGCTAACGGCAACTTGAACAGGCAAGCAAAGGAGAATCAAATGGACACTCGGACGAAAGCGGCACTGAAGAAGTATTTGGCCGAGGGCGGCACGCTCGGCAGTCTGGCGAAGCGTCCGCGCAAGCGCGCGGCGACGGCCGCGTTCCCGTGCGAGCCGCAGGCAGTCTACGAGAAGCAGGTCGCGGCGCTGGCGACGCGCTTGCGGCGCATCGGCGTCAAGGACGTGACGATCGGGATTTCGGGCGGGCTCGATTCGGCGCTCTGCCTCCTCGTGGCGGTCGGCGCGTTCGAGCGGCTGGGGCTCGACCAGAAGGGCATCCACGTCTGCACGCTGCCGGGGTTCGGGACGACGAAGCGCACGAAGGGCAACGCCGATCTGCTCTGCGAAGGGCTGGGGCTCGCGCTCGAGACGATCGACATCACCAAGGCGTGCCGCCAGCACTTTGCCGACATCGGGCACGACGGCCGGACGCCGGACGTCGCCTTCGAAAACGCGCAGGCGCGGATGCGGACGATGATCCTGATGGACAAGGCGAACATGACGGGCGGCATCGTCCTCGGCACCGGCGACCTGAGCGAAATCGCGCTCGGCTGGTGCACCTACAACGGCGACCACATGTCGATGTTCGGCGTCAACGCGGGCGTGCCGAAGACGGTCGTGCGCAAGGTGTGCGCGTGGTGGGCGGACGCGCACGGCGGCGACGCGGGCCGCGCGCTCAGGGACATCGTCGCGACGCCGGTCAGCCCCGAGCTCGTCAAGGGGCAGAAGACCGAGGACAAGATCGGCCCCTACGAGCTGCACGACTTCTTCATCTGGAACTTCATCGTCAACGGGCTCGACAAGGCGGAGCTGCTGGCCGCCGCGAAGACGTTTTTCAAGGGCCAGTTCCCCGTCGCGCTCGTCAAGAAGACGCTCGACACCTTCCTCTACCGGCTCGTCGCGCAGGCGTTCAAGCGCAACTGCGCGCCCGACGGCATCGCGGTGTTCCCGGTCGAGTTCTCGCCGACGGGCTGGCACATCCCCTCGGACCTGCCGCCCGGCATCTTGCTGTAGCCGTGGCGAATTTGATATACTTGTCAAGGTCGGCCGGACAGGCCGCGCAACAAGGAAGAAAACAACTGATGAACACCGTATTGGTCGGCGCCCAGTGGGGCGATGAAGGCAAGGGCAAGGTAATCGATTTTCTGACGGAGGAGTCGGACGTCGTCGTCCGCTTCCAGGGCGGTTCGAACGCGGGGCACACCGTCGTCGTCGGCGACAAGAAGTACGTGCTGCACCTCGTGCCGAGCGGCATTCTGCACGAGGGCAAGCACTGCGTCATCGGCAACGGCGTCGTGATGGATCCCTTCGACCTCATGAAGGAGCTTGACCAGGTCGAAAGCTGGGGTTTCCCGCTCAAGGGCCGCTTCCACATCTCCGAGCGCGCGCAGATGGTGATGCAGTGGCACCGCGCGCTGGACAAGGCGGAGGAGGCGGCGCGGCCCGACGGCGAGAAGATCGGCACCACGGGGCGCGGCATCGGCCCCGCCTACGCGGCGAAGGTCGGGCGCTACGGCATGCGCGTCGGCGACATCCTCAAGCCCAACTTCCCGGAACTCGTGCGCAAGCAGGTGGGCGACGCGAACCGCAAGCTGAAGGCGCTCGGCGCGCACGAGCTGGACGCGGACGAGATGGTGAACCTCTACCTGCCGATGGTCCCGGCGCTGATGCCCTACGTGACCGACACGATCCAGTTCCTGCACGAGAGTCTGGAGGCGGACAAGTCGCTGCTCTTCGAGGGCGCGCAGGCGACGATGCTCGACATCGACTTCGGCACGTATCCGTTCGTGACGAGCTCCAACCCGACGGCGGGCGGCGCGTGCACGGGCTCGGGCGTGAGCCCCCGCGCCATCGACCGCGTCATCGGCGTCCTCAAGCTCTACACGACGCGCGTGGGCGAGGGGCCGTTCCCGACGGAGCTCTTCGACGCGGACGGCGAGACGCTCCGCACGCGCGGCGGCGAGTTCGGCGCGACGACGGGCCGCCCGCGCCGCTGCGGCTGGTTCGACGCGGTGGTGGCGCGGTTCGCGCGCCGCGTCAACGGCATCGACTACTGGGCCATGACGAAGCTCGACGTGCTGGACGAATTCCCGGTCGTCAAGATCTGCACGGGCTACCGCCGCAAGGACGGCTTCGTCTACACGACGTTCCCGGCCGACCTCGACGCGCTCGCGCAGTGCGAGCCGGTCTACGAGGAACTGCCGGGCTGGCAGTGCCCGACGTCGCACATCACCGACTACGCGGAACTGCCCGAGAACGCGAAGAAGTACATCAACCGCATTCTCGACATCATCGGCGGCAAGCTCGGCGTGCTTTCCGTCGGGCCCGCGCGCGAAACCACGCTTCGGATCAACATCTGATGCAACACGTGGCGGTGATCATGGACGGGAATGGCCGGTGGGCCCAGAAGCGCCACCTGCCGCGCCTGATGGGTCACCGCGCGGGGGCGGAGGCGCTCGACCGCGTGATGCACGCCTGCAAGGCGGCGGGCATCAAGTACCTGACCGTCTACGCCTTTTCGACCGAGAACTGGAAGCGGAGCGAAGAGGAAGTCGGCGGGCTGATGAAGCTCCTGTCGACCTACATCCACACGAAGGAAAAGGAACTTGTCGCGAACGGCGTGCGCTTCCGCGTCGTCGGGCGGCGCACGGACCTTTCCGAAAAGCTCCGCGGCGAAATCGCCGCGCTCGAGGAAAAGACGGCGGCGGGCGACTTTACGCTCATCGTGGCGCTGTCCTACGGCGGGCGCGACGAGATCGTGCGGGCCGCGGCGAAGTGGGCGGCGGCAGGCGGCGAGCCGACGGAAGCGGCGTTCGCCGCGTTCCTCGACACGGCGGGGATTCCCGATCCCGACCTCATCATCCGCACGTCGGGCGAACAGCGCACGTCGAATTTTCTCTTGTGGCAGTCGGCCTACGCCGAATACTACTTTACCGACACGCTTTGGCCGGACTTCGACCAGGCGGAGTTTGACAAGGCACTTGAATCTTATGCAAAGCGCGAACGGCGCATGGGGGGACGTTTGAAATGAATCCGGTTCTGAAGCGGACGTTGACGGGCATCTCGATTGGACTTGGCGTGATTGCCGCGGCCTTGCTGGCGCCGCCGGTTGCGATCGTGCCGGTCATTGCGCTGCTGGCGTTTCTGGCCGTCGTCGAGTTTGGCGTGCTGCTGCGCCGGAAACGGCCGCGTTGGACGGTCGGAACGGCGCTCGCGTTTCTGTTGGGCGCGGCGCTGATCGCGGGTGGGCTCGGGATGCTGGCGCTGGTGTCGACGCGGTATGGCGAGGCGACGTGCGGCGGGCTCCGGCTCGGCAACGTGATGCTTCTCTACGTCATTGCCGTCGTGAAGTTCTCGGATGTCGGCGGGTTTGCGTTCGGGCTCAC
>JAFPYE010000160.1 GCA_017412325.1 Kiritimatiellia bacterium
GCCTCGCGCATCAGCCGCTTGGCGCGGTTGCGGTCGACGGCGTCGTGGAAGCTCTTTTTGGAAACGACGACGCCGGCCTGTTGGTCGGCGTCGGGAGATGAAAACCGCCACGCGACGAGGAGACGCCCCTTGACGGAACGCCCCCGGTCGAAGACTCGCTTGTACTTCGCGCCCGGGAGCCGCGTGGACATGCCTTAGACCTGCGTCAGACGCTTGCGCCCCTTGGCGCGGCGCGCCGCGAGCACCTTACGCCCGCCCTTGGTCGCCTTACGGGCGCGGTAACCGATTTTCCTTTTCCTCTTGATCCGAGAGGGCTGCCATGTCATCTTCATTTTCGTTTCGTCCTTTCAACTGAAATGAGTGCGTATTTTACCAAAATTGCCGTTTGACTTCAAGTGGCCGCGATTTACTTGGCGTCGGTCGCCTTGATGCGGTCCCACGCCTTGTTGTAGAGCTCCATCGCGCCGGGCACCTGGTCGATGGCGCGGATGACCTGGCCGCGCGCGACCTGCTCGGGCGTGAGGATGATGAGGTTGCGGTAGTCCTCGTCCAGCGCGTCGATGCCGGGCTTGACGGGGTTCGGCCCGCAGATGTACTCCATGTTGACCTTCGCGTTCTCGCCGTCGTAGATGAAGTTCATGAACGCATAGGCGAGGTCGGGCTGCGGCGCGTTCGCGGCGAGCACCATCTCGTCAAACGCAATCGAGAAGCCCTCCTTCGGCAGCGCAAAGCCGATGTCGTCGCGCGGATCGATGCCCTCCTCCTCGTCGCCGACGATGACCTGCACCGCGTCGGTCGAGTAGCCCTGGCCGAGCCACGTCGCGCCCGAGGCGACCTCGGTCTTGTAGCTTTCGGCGTCGAACTTGCGGATGTTCTTCTTCCACATGAGCACCTGCTCGACGGCGGCGTCGATTTCGGCGGGATTGGTCGAGTTGACCGAATAGCCGAGCGACATGAGGCCCGCGCCGATCACCTCGCGAATGTCGTCGAGGAGCGTGATCTTGCTCTTGAGCGCGTCGTTGCAGAGGATGGACCAGCTTTCGACGTCCGCGCCCTCCGGCATCTTGTCCTTCGCGTAGCAGAAGCCGGTGTAGGTGATGGCGTAGGGGACGCTGAACGTGAACGAGGGATCGATGACCTGGTTCGCGAACGACGGATCGAAGTTCGCCTTGACGTTCGGCAACTTCGCGTGGTCGAGCTTGGAAACGAGCCCTTCGCGCGCCATCAGCTCCACGAGGTAGCTGCTCGGCATGATGATGTCGTAACCCGTGCCGCCCGCCTTCAGCTTGGCGTACATCGTCTCGTTGGAGTCGAACGTGTCAATGACAACCTTGCAGCCGTACTCCGCTTCGAAGCCCTCGATCACGTCCGGCGCGATGTAGTCGCTCCAGGTGTAGATGTGGAGTTCCGGCTTCTTCTCGCAACCGGCGAGAATCAGGGAGGCGGCAACCGCACCCGCCGCAACGGCGGTGAAGGTCAGGTTTTTCATTTTCGTCTGTGTTCCTTTGCTGTTTGTGTCCGTGTTGTTCCGCCCTGCGACCCGCAGGGCGGCGCAAAGTATATCATATTTCTACCGCCTGCGGACGGTGATCGTGCGGTTGGCGCGGCTCATGGCCTCGCGCGTCCAGTCCTTGAGGAGCGCGAAGTAGCCCTTGGCGAGCAGCGCGTCGGGACGCTTGTCCACCGTGCGCGTCAGCGTCACCGTCAGCCGCCCGTCCTGGACGGCGCGCTCGACCGCGAACGTCAGCCAGCGTTCGCCGGGCTTGAGCGGGTTGACGAGCGTGTGCGCCTCCGGCAGGTGCTCGGCGAGCGTGTAGCCCTCGGGGAAGACGACCGTGACCTTCGTGACAGACTTCTCCGTCGCGCCGGCCAGAAGCGGCGTCGTGCGCACCGCGCCCGTCAGCGAGAAGAGCGGCCGGTAGAACGCCGGCGCCGTCAGCGTGATCGCGTCGCCCGAGACCGTCGCGAAGTCGGGGATGTAGGCGCTGAACGACAGCCGCGCCGGATAGCCCGTGACGTCCGTCTCCAGCTCCCGCGTCGCGCTCGCCGCCTGCGCGAGATTGCCAAGCAGCGTCTGGAAGTGGCGGCTGCGTTCCTCGGCGAGCATCTCCGCGTACTCCTTGCGGAACGTGCCCACGCCCGGCCCGAACTGCGTCTCGAGCATGTCGACGTCCGCCGCGCCGTTCTCGCGCACCGTGACCGTCATTTCGACGGTGGATGCCGCCGCCAGGTCCGCCGCGCTCTTCGTCACGACGCCGAACGCGCCGGTCGCGGGGTCGAGGTAGTGCGAGCCGTCGTAGATCGTCGCGCCCAGGGGCGCATACTCGTTCTCGGTGCCGATGAAATACGTCGTCTCCGCGCCGCCCCACCACAGGAACCCGCCGTCGCGCACCGTCACGCGGCAAAGCGCCGCCGCGAACGCCGTCTCCTTCGGCTTCTCCACCATGTCGAGCCGCTTCAGCGCCGCGTCGTCGTCCGCGTCCAGCGTGGCGAACACCACGTCCGCGTCGTAGCCCGCGCCCCGCAGGAGCGCGCAGAGCGTGCGCACGTAGTCGAGCCGCGTCGCATAGCGTTCCTTCAGCACGGTCCGGGGATCGGTCAGCTGCGCGGCGAGCGGCACTTCGTAGAGCGACGGCCCCGTGAGGCGGACGTGCTTCGCCATCCAGTTGCGGATCTCCTCCAGCGTCGTCGCCTCGACCGCGCCCGCGAGCGGCGCGACGTCCGCCGCACGCTTCAGCCGCGCCGCCGTGCGCGCGAAGTCGCCCTTCGAGACGATCGCGTGTTCGCGCCACAGCACGCCCGCGGGCTGCATCGGCTCGGCCTTGATGCGCGCGGGCCGCCCGTCGAAGACGAAGTGCTCGCCCACGCCGTCGATCGTCAGGGTCAGGCGATCCACGGGCTCGACGCTGTCGAAATACCGCAGCGCATAGAACGCCGACGGCGCGTCCGTGACGGTCGTGCGCACGGTGTAGGTGATGACGCTGCCGACTTCCACCGACGGCAGGTTCACGACGAGCTTCTTCGACGCGGGGTAGCGCGGCGCGGACGACGCCCATTCGCAGTCGAAGAGGTTGATCTCCTTCTCGCCCACCGTCGCGACCTTGCCGTCCTTGTTCGCGACCGTCGCGGAGACGAGCTTCACGTCCTGCCACGTCGGGTTGTAGTGGAACGTCAGCTCCGACTCGCTCTTCTTGCCGTCGTACGTCAGGATTTCCTTCGAGACCGTACGTTCGACCGTCCAGTTGTACGCGTCCTTCAGCGTAATCGCCTCGCGGCTGCCGAGGTAGCGGACGTTCGCGTTGGCAAGCGCGTCCTTCGCGAAGACCGGCCGCTTGCGCTCCGACGCCTCCACGCGCTTGATGCTCTCGCGCACGTTCAGGTAGTCGTCCGCCGAAATCTCCACGGAGTTGATCGCGAGGCACCGGCGCGCGGTGAAGACGCCGTCCGCGACGCGGTAGGTGCGCGTGAACGCGTAGCTGCCCTCGATCGCGATGTCGTCCGGCAGCGACACGACGTCGCCCACCGACTCGCCGAGGTTGACCGTCAGCGTCTCCTCGACCTTCGCCGTCGAGTCGATGTCGAGCGGATAGCGGCGCTTCTCCAGCGAGGTCGCGCCGTTCAGCAGCCAGTTCGCCGCGCCGAACTGGCGCGACAGGAGCGGCACCACGAACTCGTCGCGCGTCTCGCCGCGCACAAGCGTCTCGGGCATCTTGACGAGGAACCGCGCCACGAGCGGGCGCGTCGTATCCTGGAGGTCGTCGGGCTCGATCGTCAGGTCCAGCAGCTCCGCACCCGCCGCCGCGTTGCGCATCAGCCGCTCGAACATCTGGCGGCGGTCGTCGGGCTTCTGGCGCAGGAACACGCCGCGGTAGATGGTGTCGTTGTAGCCGAGGAACTCGACCGTGCTCTTGAGCAGCACCGAGCCGTCCTTGGCGAGCGTGCCCTCCGAAGCGATCGCCACCTTGTTTGCCTCGGCGGTCGGCACCTGCGAGACGTGCAGCCCCTCGCCGTAGGGCGTCGCCACGAGGTAGGAGCGGTCGCTCAGGTAGGCCGGCATCAGGTCGCGGCTCGATTCGTTCGTCGGGTCCATCAGGATGAAGCCGTCCGCGTTCGCCGCCGGCGACTCCGGCGCGCGCACCGCGACGATGGCGTGGTTGAAGTAGGGCTGCGGCACCTCGTCGTCCATCTTCGCGCCCGCGTGGATGAGGACGGGATACGCCTCGATGCCCGCGATGCGCAGCATCGCCACGAGGAGCGCCGCCTTGTCGCGGCAGACGCCGTAGCGGTTGTCGAAGGTGATCGCCACGTCGTGCGGCGCGTAGCCGGGCGAGGTGTCCTCCATCGTCAGGCCCATGTAGCGGATCTCCTGCGACACCCACTTGAAGAGCGCCTCGATCCGCGGCAGTTCCGCCGCCTCCGTCGTCGCCAGGATCTCCTCCACCTTGTTCGTGATGCCGGCGGTCGTCTTCCCGAGGTGCGGCACGCAGAGCTCCCAGTACCACTTCGAGAGCGTCGGCCAGTCCTTCGCGGTCGAGACGCGCACGTGCTGGACCTGCGTGTAGAACGGCGGCGTATTCGGCTCCGCGAACGCCTGCGGCGAATTCCGCGCGGTCCAGGTGTAGCTCAGGCGGCCGTCCGACAGCGTCTCCTCGCGGTAGTCGACGTTGCCGAGCGGGTGGCGGACGGCCATGTTGACAAGCGGCCGCTCCTTCGGCGCGATGAAGGTGACGACGCTGCGGACGATCGGCACCGACCATTCGAGCACCCCGATGTCCGCGAACTGGTTTTCGACGCGCGAACGGAGGTTCTCGCGGTGGGTGGTGTACTTCAGCACGTCGCCGACCTTGAGCCCCGGCACGGTGCAGACGATCTTGCGCGCCTGGGGGTCGAAGATGTTCTCGCTCGCCGAGGCGTTGTCCGTCGTCTCCTTGATCGTCGCCGACACGTCGACCGCGCGCTCGGCGCCGTCCGCGCCGACAACCGACACGCCCGTGATCGCCGCCGTGCCGTAGCGGCGGTTGAAGGCGATCTCGATCTCGCTTTCCGACACGCGGCCCTTCTCGGTCAGGATCTTGATCTGGTGCTCGTCGTCCGAGACGTAGGAGCCGTCCGCCTGGTAAGCCACCGTGGCGACGCTGTCCACCAGCACCGCGTCCGCATCGGGATACCGTTCCGTCGTGACGTCCTCGTAGATGCCGAACGCCGGACGCGCGACCAGTCCCCCGACCGCCGCCGCCGCCAACCAGAATGCCCAAGTCCTGTTCATGGATAGAGTAACCCCTTTTTGATGTCCATGCTGATCCGACCCCACTTCCCCCCTTGGAAAATGAGAGATGGATAGTATATCAAAAATTTGCGGTCTTGGGGCGGCCGGCGCGCCACGCCGGTCACTTGACCGGCAGCAGCTTTTCCTGCCCGTTCATGTAGGGGCGCAGGACCTCGGGGATCGTCACGGAGCCGTCCGCATTCTGGCACTGCTCCAGCAGGGCGACCATGAGGCGCGGCAGCGCCACGCCCGAGCCGTTCAGCGTGTGCACGAACTTGGTCTTGCCGTCCGTGTCCTTGAAGCGGCAGTTGAGCCGCCGCGCCTGGTAGTCGGTGAAGCACGAGCAGGACGAGACTTCGAGCCACTGCTCCTCGCCCGGCGCCCACAGCTCCAGGTCGTAGCACTTCGCCGCCGAAAAGCCCATGTCGCCCGAGCAGAGCTGCAGGACGCGGAAGTGGAGCCCGAGCCCCGTCAGGATCGCCTCCGCCTCCTTGACGAGGATCTCCAGCTGCTGGAACGAGGTGTCGGGATGGACGAAGTTGACCATCTCCACCTTGTCGAACTGGTGCACGCGCAGCATGCCGCGCGTCATCTTGCCGGCGGACCCCGCCTCGCGGCGGAAGCACGGAGTGTAGGCCGTCAGCTTGATCGGCAGGTCCTTGACGTTCAGGATGTCGTCGCGGTAGTAGTTCGTCACCGGCACTTCGGCGGTCGGGATGAGCCAGAAGTCGTCGATCGGACAGTGGTAGAGGTCTTCCGCGAACTTCGGCAGCTGGCCCGTGCCCGTCATCGACTCCGAGTTGACGACGAACGGCGGCAGCATTTCGGTGTAGCCCTGCTCGCGGCAGTGGACGTCGAGCATGTACTGGATGAGCGCGCGCTGGAGCTTCGCGCCCTGGCCCAGGATGATCGGGAAGCCCGTGCCCGTCAGCTTCACGCCGCGCGGGAAGTCGAAGATGCCGAGCTTTTCGCCGACCGTCATGTGGTCGAGGATCTTGAAGTCGCGTTCGTGCCAGTCGCCGACCTTGCGCACGACGACGTTGGCGGACGAATCCATGCCCGTCGGGATTTCCGGCGCGGGGATGTTCGGGATCATCAGCAGCGTTTCGCGCAGGTCCTTGTCCACCTCGGCGAGCTCGCGGTCGATTTCCGCGATGCGGTCGCCGACCTTGCGCATCTCCTCCTTGGCGGCGGCGATGTCGCCGCCCTCCTTCGCGATCTTTCCGATTTCCTTCGAGGCGGCGTTGCGCTTCGCCTTCAGCGCCTCGGTCTCGCCGACGAGCGCGCGGCGCTTCGCGTCGAGCCCCTTCGCCTTCTCCAGTTTCTCGACTTCCACGCCGCGGCGCGCCAGCTGCGCGGCGGTGTTTTCAAAATCATCCCTCAGCTTCTTGATGTCAATCATGTCGTTCTGTCTCCTTGGTAAGTGTATATTATATCACAAATGCGCCCTCCGGTGGCACATCCAAAAGCGGCGGCTCCGGGTGACCGGAGCCGCAGATGCCGAAAAAAGGCAGGGCGCGAGCCCTTAGAAGCTGACGGTCATGCTGAGACCGCCGACGA
>JAFPYE010000161.1 GCA_017412325.1 Kiritimatiellia bacterium
CCATCGAGAAGTACGGCACGGGCTGCAGCGGCTCGCGCTTCCTGAACGGCACGTTGGACCTGCACCTGGAGCTGGAGGCGGAGCTCGCGAAGTTCCTCGGCAAGGACGACGCCCTCACCTTCGGCACGGGCTTCTCCTCGAACCTCGGCATCATCTCGGCGTTGGTCGGGCTGCACGACTACGTGATCTGCGACCGCGAGAACCACGCCAGCATCTACGCCGGCTGCCAGCTGTCGTTCGGCAAGATGCTCCGCTACCGCCACAACGACATGGCCGACCTGGAAGCGTGCCTCGCGAAGGTGCCGGAGTCGTGCGGTTCGCTGATCGTCACCGACGGCGTCTTCTCGATGGGCGGCGACGTCGCGAACCTGCCCGAGATCGTGCGCCTCGCGAAGAAGTACGGCGCGCGCGTGATGGTCGACGACGCCCACGGCCTCGGCGTGATGGGCGAGGGCGGCCGCGGCACGGCGTTCCATTTCGGATTGGAGAAGGACGTCGACATCTTCATGGGCACGTTCTCGAAGTCGCTCGCGTCGCTGGGCGGCTACATGGCGGGCGACGCGAAGGTCGTGGACTACGTGCGCCACACGTCGCGCCCGTTCATCTTCTCCGCGTCGATCCCGCCGGCGAACACGGCGGTCGCGCTCGCGGCCCTGCGCCACCTTCAGGCGCATCCGGAGCTGCCCCGGCGGCTGGAGGCGCTGTCGAAATACGCGCGCGACGGATTTGCCGCGCGCAACATCCGCATCCGCGAGTCCGCGATGGGCCACCCGACGCCGATCATCCCGCTCTACACCTACCAGGTGGACGCGACGCTGATGGCGGTCAAGAAGGTCTACGAGGCGGGCGTCTACGTCAACCCCGTGCTGCCGCCGGCGACGCCGGAAGGCGAATGCCTCCTGCGCACGAGCTACATGGCGACGCACACCGAGCCGCTTTTGGACGAGGCGATGGACATCATCGCCCAGACGCTGAACGGCTCCACCCTCCTCGACCGATGAAACCCGTTCAGCCACTGGCCGTTCTCCTGCCGCTCGTGGCGGGGTGTTTCAGCGCGGGCCCGCGCCCGCAGGCGCCGGTGAACTGGACGATCGAGACGCGGGCGGTGCCGGTTGTCGCGGCGGTCGAACCCAAGTGGGGCGTGACGCGCCTGGCGCAGGTCGCCGTGCGCGCGCCGTACGACGGCGCGCACCTGGCGGTGCTGCGCGCGGACGGCTCGATCGCGTTCGATCCCGCGAACGCCTTTGCGTCCGCGCCGTCGGCGCTCTTGCGCGGCGCGGCGCAGGATGCGGCGGAGTCCTCGGGCCTGTTTGCGCGCGTCGTCGGGCCGGCGTCGTCGGCCAGCACGAAGACGCTTTTGGAAGTGACGGTCAACCGGCTCGCGCTTGACTGCCGCGTTGCGGGCGCGCGCCTCGCGACCGTGGAACTGACGGTCACGCTCGTGGACACGCGTACGGTGGTGGCCGTCGCGTCGGGCGAAGGGACGGCACCGACGGGGACAGGCGACTATTCCGCCGCGTTCTCGTCTGCCTTCACGGCGGCGATGACCGCCGCGCTCAAGAGATTGTAGGCCGATGAAGCTTGCCGCCAGCGTCGGCCGGACGGTTGACCGGTTCCGCGCGGATTTCGCCGCGGACCTGGCGTTCCTCGGCGAGACGGCGACGGCCGCGCTGGGGGTTCTCTTCCGCCCCGACCGCTTCCGCTTCGGCGATGCGGCGCTCGCGTTCCAGCGCGCGGCGTTCGACGGGCTGCCGATCGCGACCGGCATCGGCTTTCTCCTCGGCGTCATCCTCGCGTTCCAGTCCGCCGCCGCGCTGCAGATGTTCGGCGTCGAGGTCTACGTGGCCGACCTGCTGGCGATCGGGCTCTTCCGGGAACTCGGGCCGATTATCACGGCCATCGTCCTCGCGGGCCGCTCGGGGAGCGCGTTCGCGGCGGAAATCGGCACGATGAAGGTGGACGAGGAGCTGGACGCGCTCACGACGATGGGCCTGCCGCCGGTGCGCTTCCTCGTCCTGCCGCGCATCGCGGCGGCGCTGCTCGCGATGCCGGTCCTGACCATCTTCGCGGAACTGGCGGGGCTCGTCGGCGGTGCGCTCGTCCTGCAGCTGATGGACGTGCCGACCGTCGTCTTCTGGGACCACGTGAAGGGCACGACGACCTTTTTCATGATTGCCTTCGGGCTGGCGAAAGCCGCCCTCTTCGGACTCTTGGTGGGGCTGATCGGCTGCGGCGCGGGGATGCGCACGCAGTCGACGGCGGACGGCGTGGGCGTGGCGGCGACGCGCGCGGTCGTCGGCGGCATCATCGCCATTGCGGTTTCGGACGGCCTCCTGGCCGTCGTCTGCTACGTGTGGAACCTGTGACGATGGAAGCGGCGACGACGAGCGGCGAGACGATCATCCGGCTGGAGCGCGTGGACGCGGGCTATCCGGGACGGACGATCCTGAAGGACGTCAGCTTCGACGTCCGGCGCGGCGAGATCTTCGTCCTGCTCGGCGGCTCGGGGTGCGGCAAGTCGACGATCCTGAAGCACATGATCGGCCTGAACCCGGTGCTCGGCGGCAAGCTGACGCTCGCGGGGAGGGAGTGGACGCGCCGGACGCGCGCACAGCTCTGCCGCGCCATCGGCGTCATGTACCAGTCGGGGGCGCTCTTCGGCTCGATGACGTGCCTTGAAAACGTGCTGCTGCCATTGGAGGAGTTCTCGCGGCTCGGGCGGAAGGCGCGGCGCGAACGGGCGCTGTCGCTCCTTGCCGACGTGGAGCTGGCGGACGCGGCGGACAAGCTGCCGAGCGAGATTTCGGGCGGGATGCGCAAGCGCGTGGCGATTGCGCGCGCGATGGCGCTGGAGCCGGAGGTCGTCTTCCTGGACGAGCCGTCGGCGGGGCTCGACCCCATCACGTCGTTCGCGCTCGACGAGCTGATCCTGCGCCTCCGGCGCGAGAAGGGCATGACGTTCGTCGTCGTCACCCACGAGCTGCCGAGCATCTTCAAGATCGCCGACCGCTGCGCGATGTTCGACAAGGCGCGGCAGGGCCTGATCGCGCTCGGGACGCCCGCCGCGCTGCGCGACACCTCCAAGGACGCTTTCGTTCAGCAATTCTTCAGAAGGGGGACTTCCAATGGCCAGTGACAACCATGCCCATTTCGCGCGCGTCGGCTTCACCATGCTCGCCGGCGTTGCGGCGATCGTCGGCACGCTCATCTATCTCGGCGGCTTCGGCGACCGCGGCGATCTCGTCATGGGCGAGACGTACAGCGAAACCC
The DNA here is from genome assembly GCA_017412325.1 of Kiritimatiellia bacterium. Classification (GTDB taxonomy): domain Bacteria; phylum Verrucomicrobiota; class Kiritimatiellia; order RFP12; family UBA1067; genus UBA1067. The sequence continues at coordinate 3,271 of JAFPYE010000161.1, forward strand.
CGATGTCGGGGCTGAGCGTCGGCAGCGAGGTGAACTTCCGCGGTGTCAAGGTGGGGCAGGTGCGCGCAATCTCGTTCGTCGGCGCGGCCTATCCCGAGGCGGAGGAAAAGGACCGCCAGACGATTCTCGTGCGCATCGCCTTCGATGCGCGCCAGCTGGCGTTCGAGGGCGAGGACGAGGCCGAGGATGCGCTCCGGTCGCTGGTCGCGAAGGGCCTGCGCGCGACGGTGACGTCGAGCGGCGTGACGGGGCTGTCCAAGATCGAGATGAACTTCCCGGACGACCCCGCGCCGCTGGCGCCGATTTCGTGGCGGCCGGAGGACCCGTGCATCCCGCCGCAGCCGTCGATGCTGACGAGCTTCACGTCGTCGGCGTCGGAGGTGATGCGCCGCCTCGGCAAGATCGACTTCGCGGCGGCGTGGAGCAACGTGACGACGATCGCGGAGTCGGTGGCGAGCCTGACGCAAAACGCCGATACGCTCGTCGAGAGCCAGCGTGCGCGCGTCGACGCCATCCTCCAGAACCTGGAGGAGACGACCGGCTCGCTCAAGGAGCTCGTCTCGGAGCTGAAGGACGACCCGTCGCTCCTGCTGCGTGCCGTCGAGCGGCCGCCGCTGCCGGAGACGGCGAAATAAGGAGGCGGCGATGGCGGGGCTGAACGAGACGCCGAAGGGCGACCGGATCCACATCGCGTTCTTCGGCCTGCGCAACGCGGGCAAGTCGACGCTCGTCAACGCGCTGACGGGGCAGGACGTCGCCATCGTCAACGCGAAGCCGGGCACGACGACCGATCCCGTTTCCAAGGCGATGGAGATCCTGCCGCTCGGGCCGTGCCTCCTCACGGACACGGCGGGGCTGGACGACGACGAGGGCGAATTGGGCGCGCTCCGGGTCCGCAAGACGCTCGACGTGCTGGCGACGACCGATGTCGCGGTGTGGGTCGCGGCGGCGGGCGACGACGCGGCGAAGGCGAAGTTCCTTGCCGCGTGCGCGGCGCGGAAGGTGGCGGTTCTCACGTACGTGCGCGGCGAACCGGTCGAGGAGCTGAAGCGGAAAATCGCCGAACTGAAGCTGGGCGACGAACCGCATCCGCTCGTGTCCGATCTCGTCGAAAAAGGCGATTTCGTCGTCTGCGTCTGCCCGATCGATTCCGCCGCGCCGAAAGGGCGGCTCATCCTGCCGCAGCAGCAGGTCGTGCGCGAACTGCTGGACGCGGGCGCGACGGCCGTCGTCTGCCGCGAAACGGAACTTGCGGCGACGCTGGCGCGGCTCGGCGCGGGCGCGGTCAAGTTCGTCATCACCGACTCGCAGGCGTTCGGCGTCGTCGCGCAGGTCGTGCCGCCGGACCTGCCGCTGACGTCGTTCTCAATCGTGTTCGCGCGCGCGAAGGGCGACCTGGCCGTGTTCTGCCGCGGCGCGGCGGCGCTCGGCAATCTGAAGGACGGCGACACGGTCTTGATTTCCGAGGGATGCACGCACCGCCGCCAGCAGTGCGAGGACATCGGCACGGTGAAGCTGCCGCGCTGGCTCCAGGAACACACGGGCAAGAAGCTGACGTTCGCCTGGACGTCGGGCGGCCAGTTCCCGGACGACCTCTCGCCGTATGCGGCGGTCGTCCACTGCGGCGCGTGCATGCTCACGCGGCGGATGGTGCAGGAGCGGATCGCGCGGTGCGTGAAGGCGGGCGTGCCGATCGTGAACTACGGCGTCGCGATCGCCGCCTGCCACGGCATCGTCGCCGCGCCCGACACCTGCATGGTGAAGCGCTCGCCGCGCGGCTAGGCCCAGGCAGGAAAGGGCGTGCGGATTTCCGTCTCGATTCCCGAGACCGGGTGAAGGAACTTCGCCGCAAGCGCGTGGAGGCAGTGCCCGACCTGGTGCTCGACGGCGAACGCGCCGTAGAGCCGGTCGTTGACGATGTGCAGCCCCGCGAGCGCGAGCTGCGCGCGGATCTGGTGCGTGACACCCGTGAAGATGGTGACTTCCAGAAGCGTGCGTTCCTCGTTCTCGACGGTCGTGTGCGCAATCGGCCGGAACGTCGTGACGGCGTGGAGCGGCTTGAGTCCGTCCGTCCGCCCGCGCACGCGCGCGAGGTCGATCATGCGGCAGAAGGGGAGCGTCGGGTCGTGGACGAGGTCGTTTTCCAGCGTGCCGCCCGCCGCGACCGACCCTTCGACGAGCGCGAGATAGGTTTTCTTCACCGCCTGCGCGGCGAACTGCGCGCGCAGGTTGTCGAACGCCGCCGCCGTGCGCGCGACGAGGACGAGCCCCGACGTGTCGGCGTCGATGCGGTGGAGCGCGCCCGCCATCAGGGGCCTGTCCCCAAGGGGCGTGCATTCGGGATAACGCGCGACGACGCCGTTCATGAGCGTGGTCGTCTCGGTGCGCGACAGCGGCTGCACGGGCTGGCCCGCCGGCTTGTCGAACGCAAGGAGCGCGTCGTCTGCGAAAACGGGATGGAGGCGGATCGCGGGGTTGGGCGCCACCGTGTTGTCGGCGGCCTCGGCGAGCGCGGCGACGGCGACCGTCTCGCCGCCTTTCAGCTTGAGCCCCTTGACGGCGGGGCGGCCGTTCACCGTCACGTCGCCGTGCTCGATCGCCTCGCGCACGAACGCGCGGGTGGACGAGGGGAAGTATGAAAGCAGGGCGGCGTCCAACCGAACGCCGCCCGCCTTGACTGCGATGAGCCGGTCCTTAATCATACCGGTCCATTACGCTCGGCGCAATCGGGGCCATGCCCTCCCACGACTTGTTCGAGCTCCACGGCAGGTTCGAATCCTCGGCGGTGTCGGCGATGCAGCCCGCCAGGAGCGTCAGCGCCGCCGCGGCGAGAAACGACTTAGTCAGCAAAGATGACATCGTTGAACTGAAGCTTGTCCTGTTCCCAGTTGGAGAGGATGTCGCAGATGACGTAGTTCTTGCCGGGGACTTCCTGACGGAGGCGGACGCGACCGACGAACTCGCCCGCCTCGCCCTGGTAGCCGGGACGCTTGACGCCGAACTCCATGAGCGGCATCGGGCGGTTGGGATCGTTGTTCTTGAGTTCCTTCATCGCCTCGTCCGACAGTTCGACGATGGCGAACATGTTCACGTTGTCGGCCTCGACGATCCGGCCCTTGTCGCCCGCCGGGATCGAGCTGACCGCCATGCCCGCGCCGGTCTTGGCGCCGCTGTTGCCCGCCGCGACCAGGTCCTTCATGAGGTTCTTGAGCTGTTCAATCGTCTTCTGCGCCTTCTCCAGCTCCTCCTTGGCGAGCTCGGTCTCGTCCTTCGCCGTCACGACCTCGTCCTTGAGCGAGGTGATTTCCGCGTTGAGGTCGTCGATCTGCGACTTGATCTTGACGATCTGGTTCTCCAGTTCCGACTTCTCGCCTTCGAGCTTGGTGATCTTCTCGTTCTTCTCGACGATCGTCACCTTGTCCTGGCGCGCCTCGGGCTTGAGCTTGTTGAGCTCGTTCACGGTGTCGTCGAGCTTGCCGCGCAGCACCTTCAGTTCCGCGCGCGTCGTGTTGAGCTTCGCCTGCTGCGCCTGGCTGGACGAGAGGAGCTTCGAGAGCAGTTCGTCC
>JAFPYE010000020.1 GCA_017412325.1 Kiritimatiellia bacterium
CGATCCGGCGACGCGGGCGGCGCGCGCGGCGATCCAGGTGTGGGCGGACAAGGCGACGGCCACGGTGACGCTCGGGCTCTACAAGGGCAACATCTTCTTCGAGTCGCTGAAGGGCCTCGCCGCGACGATCTACAACGAGGCGGACAGCTCCATGGAAGCGTCGGACGGCCTCAACCCGCACTCCTCGCAGGGCTTTGCCGAAATCCAGTCGGTCGAGGCGAAGATGCTGGCGAAGGCCGGCCAGATCGTGGCGTAATGTGGTTCGGGAAGAAGCGTATGACGATGGCGGAAGAGGAACAGAAGAAGACCGAGGGGCCGAAGGAAGAGCCGACGGCGGAGACGAAAGCGGACGCGCAGCCGGAAGAGCCGGCGGCGAAGGAACCGGCAGCCGAAGACGCGCCTGCGGCCGAAGCGCCGCAGCCCGCCGAGCCGGACTGGAAGGATCGCTATGCCCGCCTGCTCGCGGACTTCGACAACTTCAAGAAGCGCACGGCGCGCGACCGCGAGGACACCTACCGCTATGCGGAGGCGGACATCCTCAAGGACATCCTGCCGACGGTGGACAACCTGGCGCTCGCGCTTTCGAAGGCGGAGGACAAGGAAAACGCGTTCGTGAAGGGCGTGCAGCTCGTCCATGACAATCTGCTCAAGGCGCTCAAGGACCACGACGCCGAGCCGTTCGATTCGATCGGCAAGGAACTCGACACCGAGCGGATGAACGCGATTTCGACGATGCCGAGCGACGCCGTCGAGGAGGGCAAGGTGCTCTTCGAGTCGAAGCGCGGCTGGACGTTGCGCGGCAAGGTGCTGCGCGTCGCGGACGTGGTGGTGAGCGCGGGAAAGAAGGCTGAGTGATGGCGGAGAAGCGCGACTACTACGAGGTGCTGGGCGTGGCGAAGACGGCGACGGCGGACGAGATCAAGTCCGCCTATCGCAAGCTCGCGATGAAGTACCATCCCGACCGCAACCCCGACAACCCCGAGGCGAAGGAGAAGTTCACCGAGGTGTCCGAGGCGTACGAGGTCCTGTCCAATCCCGAGAAGCGCCAGCGCTACGACCAGTTCGGTCACCAGGGCGTGAACTTCGGGCCCGGCGGGTTCGACTTCGGGCGCGACTTCTCGCACTTCCAGGACGTCGACCTGAACGACATCCTCTCCAGCTTCTTCGGCGGCGGCATGGGCGGCGGCGGTTTCCACGGCTTCGGCGACTTCTTCGGCGGCGGGCGGCAGCGCCGGCCGGTCGACCCGAACGGGCCCAAGCGCGGCGACGACATGACGTTCCGGCTCGACATCGACTTTGACGAGGCGCTCTTCGGCTCGGAGCGGACGATCGACATCACGCTCCCGTCGCAATGCCCCGACTGCGCGGGCACGGGCGCGGAGAAGGGCGCCAAGCGCGTCACGTGCCGCACCTGCAACGGGCGCGGCGTCGTCATCGGCGGCGGTGGCTTCTTCCAGGTGCGCCAGACGTGCCCGACGTGCGGCGGCGAGGGGTCGGTCATCGAGCGCCCCTGCCGCAAGTGCCGGGGCACGGGCCACGTCTCGACGCCGCAGCACATCGCCCTGAAGATCCCCGCGGGCGTGGACGACGGCTCGCGGTTGCGGCTCTCGGGCAAGGGCGGCGGCGGAATCCGCGGCGGCGAGAACGGCGACCTCTACGTCCAGCTCGGCGTGCGCGAAAGCGACATCTTCGAGCGCGAGGGGCCGGACCTGTTCGTGGACGTGCCCGTTTCGCCCGTCCTCGCGGCGCTCGGCGGCGAGGTGGAGATCCCGACGCCCGACGGCGCGGCGCAGCTGAAGATTCCGGCGGGCACGCCGAACGGCAAGCTGTTCCGCCTGCGCGGCAAGGGCGTCCCGTCGCTGCGCGGCGGCTCTCCCGGCGACCTCACGGCGCGCATCGTCTTCGAGGTGCCGTCGAACCTCGACCGCCGCCAGCGCGCGGCGCTGGAGGAGTTCCAGAAGCTTGTTTCCGGCGGCACGTTCCCCGAGGCGCAGAGCTTCCAGAACAAGACGCGCGTCTTCTACGCGCACCGCGACAAGCTGCGCAGGAAATAGGCGCCTGTGGTGAAATGGCAGACACGCTGGATTTAGGTTCCAGTGCCGCAAGGTGTGTGGGTTCGAGTCCCACCAGGCGCACCCGCGAAGGGTGAGTTTGTGATATACTATCCGCCATGAAGTTCGAAGACAACCTCAACAAGCTCGAAGGGCTGGTGGACAAGATGGAGTCGGGCGCGCTGAAGCTCGACGAGATGATCGCCGCGTTCGAGGAAGGGCGCAAGCTGGTCGAGACCTGCCGCACGGACCTGGAGGCGATCCGGCTCAAGATCGAGAAGGTGACCCAGGCGGGCGCGGTCGAGCCGGTGCCCGTCGTCACGAACGCCGCCGGCGAAAACGACATCGGGATCTAACGCATGAGCAAGCAAATCTACGTCCAGGCGCAGGCCGACCACATCGCCTCGTTCGCGAAGTCCGCGCCCGTCGCCGCCATCGAGGAACTCGTCTGGAACGCGCTCGACGCCGACGCGCGCGAGGTCAAGGTCGATCTCGTCACCAACGCGCTCGGCGCGGTCGAGGCGGTGCGCGTCGCCGACGACGGCACGGGCATCGACGTCCTCAATGCGGATTCGACCTTCGGCTTCCTGGGCGGCAGCTGGAAGCGGCTCGGCAGCGCGACCGAGCGCGAGCACCGCCGCCTGCACGGGCGCAACGGGCGCGGCCGCTTCAAGGCCTTTGCGCTCGGCGACCACGTGGAGTGGCGCACGACGGTGCGCATCGGCGGGGAGCTGCTCTCCTACGTCATCGCGGGCGACATCGCGAACCCCGGCGTCTTTTCCCTCGACGCGGCGAGCCCCGGCCCGGCGACGGGCACGGAAGTCTACGTCTCCAACGCGAAGGTGAACTGCGATTCGCTCCTCGACGCGGCGGCGACCGTGCAGGCGCTCGCCTCGAAATTCGCGCTCTACCTCAAGAGCTATCCCGGCGTGCGCATCTACTTCAACGGGCTGCCCGTGACGCCGCTCATCGTCCAGCGGCGCGCGACCGACTACCGGCTGACGCTCGAGAACGGCGCGACGGCGCGGCTGGAGGTCATCGAATGGAAGAGCAAGTTCGTCGGCGCGGGCAAGCTTGTCTTCGCGGGCACGGACGGCTTTCAGCTGCACGAGCGCGCGCCCGGCGTCCGGTCGGGCGGCGAGCCCTACACGGCCTACCTCGTCTCGCCGCGCTTCCCGGCGCTGGCGGCGGAGAACGCGCTCGTGATGGACGAGCTCAACCCGGAGGTGCGCCAGTACATCGACGCGGCGAAAAAGGCGCTGAAGGCGCATTTCGCGGCGGAGGCGGACGATTCGATCAAGGCGTTCAAGAAGGAGTGGCGCGCGCGCATCGCGACGCTCAGCGAAAAGGAAAAGCGCGCGCTCGTCTCGCTCCTCAAGAAGAGTCTCGCCGCCGGCGATGCGGAACCCTCTGACTGAAGCCGCCGCCGGCCGGGCCGTCCGCCTTCTACCCGAACGGGTACGGCGCGGCGGGGCTGAATGTGATAGACTGCGCAGCATGAAAACGAAACTTCTTGCCGGACTGGCCGTTGGCGCATTTGCCGCGCTCGCCACCTTCGCCGCCGAGACGGCGGCCGAAACCGACCTCCCCGCCGTCTGGCCGCTCCAGGCGCAGATCGACGCGCTGGCCGCGCAGGGCGGCGGCACGCTCACGCTGGGGCCCGGCGTCTACAAGACGGGCGCGATCTTCTTCAAGCCCGGCGTCAACCTGCACCTGGAGGAGGGCGCGACGATC
>JAFPYE010000162.1 GCA_017412325.1 Kiritimatiellia bacterium
CGCCCGTCGTGCCGTCCGTCGAAGATCTCGGCGGGCGTCCCCTCGGCGGCGATCCGGCCGCCCTCGAGGAACAGGACGCGCGTGGCGACGTCGTACGCGAAACGCATCTCGTGCGTGACGACCACCATCGTCATGCCGTTCTTTGCGAGGTCCTTCATCACGTCCAGGACCTCGCCCACCATCTCCGGGTCGAGCGCGGACGTCGGCTCGTCGAAGAGCATCACCTTCGGCTCCATCGCGAGCGAGCGCACGATCGCGACGCGCTGCTTCTGCCCGCCCGAGAGCTGCTGCGGATACGCCGTCGCCTTGTCTTCGAGCCCGACGATCTTCAGGAGCTCGCGCGCCTTCTTCTCGGCGTCCGCGGCGGTCGCGCCGCGCACGAGCTTCGGGGCGAGCGTGATGTTGTCGAGAATCGTCAGGTGCGGGAAGAGGTTGAAGTGCTGGAAGACCATGCCCATCTCGCTGCGGACGCGGTTCTTCGTCTTGTCGTCCGCCTTGACGATGTCGATTCCGTCGAAGATGATCGACCCCTCGGTGGGCTGTTCCAGGAGGTTCATGCAGCGGAGGAACGTCGACTTGCCACCGCCGGACGGGCCGATCATCACCACGACCTCGCCCTTGCGGATTTCGGTCGAAAGCCCCTTCAGCACTTCGAGCTTCCCGAAGTTCTTCCTGAGATTCTCTATCTTGAGCAGTGTTTCAGACATGACGCTTCAGCATTTCAACTGTCGTTGTGCACGGGATCGGCCCCGGTGGCCCGGAGATGGCGCTCCAGCCGGCCGAGCAGCCCCGTGAACGTCATCACGAGGAGGAGGTAGACGGCCGCGACCGTCAGGTACGGGAGGTAGACGGAATACGTCTGCGAGCGGATGATGTCGCCGCCCTTCGCGAGGTCGATGAGCGCGATGTAGCCGACGATGGACGTGTCCTTCATGAGGACGATGAACTCGTTGCCGAGCGCGGGGAGGACGTTCCGCACCGCCTGCGGCAGCACGACGCGGAGCATCGTGCGCCAGTAGCTGAGCCCCAGCGCGCGACCGGCCTCCATCTGGCCGGGGTCGATCGAGACGATGCCCGCGCGGATGATCTCCGCCTGGTATGCGCCGGAGTTGATGCCGAACGCGAGGATCGCGATGAGCACCTTCGAGTCGACGGTCCGCAGGATGATGTAGTAGGTGATCAGGAGCTGCACCACCATCGGCGTGCCGCGGATGATCGTCAGGTACACCTTCGAGACGGCGTTCAGGACCGGAAAGTACCCGTATTTGTCGTGGCTGGAGCGGATGACCGCGACGAGGAAGCCGATGAAGAGCCCCAGGACGATCGCGGCCAGCGCGACCTCGATCGTGACGCCGAGGCCGCGCAGGAGGTACATCGCGCGCGGGGTCCCGTCGCCGGTCGCCTTCAGGAAGCAGAGGTAGAAGTCGTCGCAGAGCGTCTGCCACATCGTCCGTGCCTCACAGCTCCTTCAGCTTGTCGGCCTCTTCGGTGTACGCCTTCACCCACTGGGCGAGGCGGCCGTCGGCCTTGATCTCCGCGATCGTCTCGTTGATCGTCTGGAGCAGTTCCGGCTGGCCCTTCTTGATGGCGATCGCATACTCCTCGGACGTGATGAAGTCGGAGAGCGCGAGCGACTCCTCGCCCTTCACGCAGTTTTTCGCGGGATCGACGTCGGCAATGACGAACTCGACGCGGCCCGCCTTGAGCGCGGCGACCGCCTCCGCCGGGGACTTCGCGCGCTCGGGCTCCTGCTTGAGCTCGTCGGTGACGAACGCCTCGCTCGTCGTGCCGGCCTGCACGCCGATCCGGCGGCCCTTGAGCTGCGCCTTGTCCGTGAAGGGATTGTCCTTCTTGTAGATGACGACGATGCCCGTCTTGACGTAGGGGTCGGAGAAGTCGACGTTCTTCTTGCGGTCCTCGGTGACGGTGATGCCCGCCGCCGCCAGATGCGCCTTGCCCGAGATCACGGCCGGGATCACGGAGTCGAAGTCGACCGTGTCGCAGCTGAATTTCTTGCCGAGCTTCTGCGCGACGGCGCGGCAGATCTCCACGTCGATGCCGACGATTTCCTGTCCGCGCAGGAACTCATACGGAGGGAACGTGGCCTCCGTGATCATCTTGATCGTGTCCGAATCCTTCTGGCCGCAGCCGCAGAGGGTGGCCGCCACGAGGGCGACGAGAGCTATTTTTTTCATAGTATTCTCCATATGAATTTTAATATAATATCAAAATTCTCATGCGCTGTGTGAAAAAATCGCAGAAAAGGCGGTCGGCGACTAACGCTACTCCGCGCGGTATTCCGCCGCGCTGTCCGCCGTCTCCCAGACCTTCACCGCGACGAGGCCGGGCACGTGCGCGCGCAGCTCGCCGAAGAACAGCTTGGCCAGGTTCTCCGCCGTCGAGCGGAACGGGATCGCGACCGTCCGCATGCCGTTTTTCTCCACCACCGCCGCGATTTCGCGCTCGCCGGTCGACGCGGTGCTGTAGATGAAGGCGTGGTCGAACCGCGCGCAGACGACCTCGTTCGCGATGCGCTTGAGGTCCTTGAAGTCGATCACCATGTCGCGGGCGTCGTCGTCCGGCTGGGCGACGGACACGTCCACGCGATACGTGTGGCCGTGCAGGTTCTTGCACAGGCCCTGGTGGTTCGTCAGCACGTGCGCCGCGTCGAAGCGGACGGTCTTGGTGACGGTCGTCATGCGTCCGCGCCCTCCAGCAGGATTTCCATGAACCGCTCCGGCGGCGGGCACGGGCGGAACGTCTTCAGGTCGATGAACGCGTGGCGCGTGAAGCCCGAGACGAGCACCTTGTCCTCGCCCTTGCGCCGGATCTCGCACGCGATCTCCAGCCGCACGCCCTTCTGCGCCTGCACCCACGCGGAAATCTCCAGCAGGTCGTCGTAGTGCGCGCTGCCGTGGTAGTTGCACTCGGCGTGCGTGACGGGCAGGCCCCAGCCCTCCGCCTCGCACTCCCGGTAGGTGTAGCCGCACGCGCGCATCAGCTCGTTGCGCGCGCGCTCGAACATCGTGAGGTAGTTGCCGTAGTAGACGACGCCCATCCTGTCGGTGTCGGCGTACGGAACGCGGTACTCGATCGTGATCTTTTTCATGTTGTCCTTTAGCAAAGTTCGGTGCGCAAGGTCGAAAGCTCTTCGTCCGTCAGGTCGCGCCACTCGCCGGGGCGCAGGTCGTCGGGCAGGCGGAAGCGGCCGATGGCGACGCGCTTGAGCGACACGACGACGAGATGCGCCGCCGAGCACATGTAGCGGATCTGCCGCTTGCGCCCCTCGCGCAGCCGGAATTCGAGGAGCGTCGTGTGGTTCGGGTTCTCGCGCAGGACCGTCACCGGCACGGGGCGGATTACATAGCCGTCGGGCATCGTCACCGCCGAGCGGAGGACGCGCAGCTTGTCGTCGCTCCACCGCCCGGCGACCTTGACGACGTAGGTCTTCTCGTGTTCGTAG
>JAFPYE010000163.1 GCA_017412325.1 Kiritimatiellia bacterium
CGTAGCCTGCCAGTCTTCCCACTTAACCGTCATCGCGCATCTCCGCCTTGAGTTTCCGCAATTCGTCCGACACATCAAAGTCCGGCAACGCCGCCAGCCGCTCGGCTTCTGTCCAGTCAAACGCGGCATCGTTCAGCGCCAGCAGGTCGTCCGTCGCCTCGATGTCGGCCTTGGCCGCCGCTATCGCCTCCTGCGTCACGGTTCCGATTCTCCCAGTTCGTTCAAGAGCGAGCGGTTCTCCGGCTCCGGATTCTCCGGCGCCTCGGCGCGGCTCTCCTTGACCTGCTCGACCAGCTCGCGCAGCTCCGCCTGCTTCTCGGCCTCGGCGGCGCGCGCCTTCTTCTCCTCTGCCTCGATCTCCTCGCGGTGCGCCTCGAGCCAGACCTTGCGCTCCTCCGCGTCCATCTTCTCGAGTTGCTTCACACGCTCCGCCTTCCACTTCTCGATGTCCTGATTCGTCTTGCGCTCCTCGTCCTGCTTCTTCGCCTCATCCTTCAGGCGGCGCATAAGTTCCTTCTTGGAGACGGGGTCGGCCAGCTGCGACGCCGACCAGCCGTTGTCGTCCCACGGACGCGTGTCGGACAGGACGCGCTTGCGGCGCAGCGCCTCCGCCTGGGCCGATTCGGCGTCGTCCAAAACGTAGGGCGTCATGAAGACGAGCAATTCCGAGCGCTCCTCGTCCTGCTCGACCTTTGAGAACAGCCATTTCCCGACCCACGGGATGTCCTTGAGAATCGGGATGCCCGATTCGCTTTCCGCGACCGTCTTCGTGGTCAGGCCGCCCAGGATGACCGACTGGCCGTTTTCCAGGCTGATGTCGGCAGACATCTTGCGCGTCACGGCGACGTCGATCTGCTGCTCCTCGTAAGTCGTGCCCTTTGGCTGCAGCATGCTCTGCTTGCCGCTGACCTGCGAGTACTCCTCCTCGACCTCCAGCATCACCGTGCCGTTGGGGTTGATCTTCGGCGTGATCTTGAGCGTGATGCCGATTTCCTTGGCCGTGTAGTTTGGAGAAGGCATTCCCGATCCGTTATATCCCGAAACGGCAGACCAACCCGTCAGGAACTGCCGGTTGGCGGTGGCCTCGATCGTCGCCTCCTTGTTGTCCACCGTCATCACGATCGGCGACGCGACATATTTGGAGCGCGAATCGTTCTTGGAGGCCTCGACCACCGCCGCGAGGTTGAGCTTGTCGGACTTCATCAGGTACTTGATGCCGTTGCCGATGGGCGTCACAGCATTCGTCGTTGCGTACACTGCCGCCTCTTTGGCGAACGACCCGAGCTGCGTCGAACCCGCGCCGCCACCGATCATCTGGCCGTGGTTCATGAACGCCGACGCCGCGACTTTCCCGCCCATCACCCAGTCGATGCCGGTCTTGAGCGTGTCGCCGAGCGAGATTTCGATGATGCACGTCTCGATCAAGACCTGCGAGAGCTTCACGTCCATCGACTCGATGATGTTCTCCAGCGTCGGCACCAGCTCCTTCTGCGTCATGACGACGAGCCCGTTGATGCGCTTGTCGGCGAGGACCGTCGTGTTCTCCTTGGAGAGTTCGCCCGCCTTCGCCTCGCCCGTGCGCTGGTTCGCGCCCGCGTTCGTGCGGGTGCTCGCCGTGCTCGTCGTGTTGCGCGTCACGTTCGCGTTGCCGCCCGATTTCGCGTTCGCGTTCTGGTTCGACTTGGAACTCGACTTGGAGTTCGCCGAATTGCCGATCAGGTCGTTGATCATGTCGCTGACGTCCTCGGCGTCCGCATACTTGAGGCGGTAGACCTTGACGACCGTGTCCGGCGTCGTCTCCACGTCGAGCTGCTCGATCACCTTGTCGAAGAAGTCCATGTTCGACTTCGAGGTGATGACGATGAGCTTGTTCGAGCGCTCGTCGGCGAGGATCAGCACCTTGCCCCGGATCATCCCGCGGTCGGCGTCGCTGACGCTCGTGATAAGCGACTCGGCGACCGACGGCGCCGCGGGCGCCGCCTCCTTCGTGTTCGCGCCCGGCCGCCTCAGGAGCGTGGACGTCTGCGGCGTCGCGCGGTTGGCCGAAGCCGCCGCCGCGTTCTGCTGCGCCTTGCCGCTCTTCTCCAGCTCCTTCTGCGACTCGGTGACGATCTGCTCCAGCGCCGTCTTGATCTCCGACGCGCTCGCGTTCTTGATCTGGCGCACGAACACGTTCTCCAGGACCGGCATCGAGATGTCCACCGCCTTCGCGATCTCGATGATGCGGTTGATGTTCTGCTGCGTGTCGGTGACGAGAATCGAATTCGTCCGCTCGAACGTCTGCAGCTCGCCGCTCGCCGAGACGAGGTTCTTCATCATCGGCTCGGCCTCGTCCTTGACCGAGATGTTCTTGAACGGCAGCATCACCGAGACGACCTTGCCCGAGTCCTCGAACGTCGCCGCCGGGTCCATGATGAGCGGGATGCCCTCCTTCCGGACGCCCTTGCGGGGCAGTGCGCGCACGAACTTCTCGCCGTAGTTCTCGAAGTGGATGCCGTTCATCTCGCAGACGACCTCGATGGCCTCGATCTGCTCCTCCTTCGTCAGCTTCTGCCCCGGCCGCGACTGGAGCGTGATCGTCGCGTTCGGCGTCTGCGGGTCCTTGAGGACGGTGCGGTCGACGAGCTTGCCGTACGTCTCGAACACCATCTCGACGGGCGAGTTGTTGAAGTTGAGGTCGGAGGGCGCCTCCTCCTCGCCGCCCGCCGCCGACGCGCTGGCCGCCGGTGCGCTCGCCGCCGGCGCGGCAGAAGTGCCGCGGGCGAGGTTGCGGTTGAGGAGCGTGCTCCGCGCCTGGCCGAACGTCCCGACGACCGCCAGCACCGCGCCCGCAAAGATTCCTATCTTCAGCTTCATGTTTTCCGCCCTTCCTCGGTTAGTCGCCGCGCATGTAGGCGCAGGTCAACGTGAACGAACCCTTGAGATACCCCTTCTTGCCGCTCGGCTTGAAACTGATCGCCCGCACGTCGAACATCCCCGCGCCCGAATTCTCCAGCTCGTAGATGAAATGGACGAGCGATTCGAGCGCGCCTTCCCAGTTCTTCACCTCGATGGGCAGCTCCAGCACCTCGCCCGCCTCGACCTCCGTGCCCGCCTGGCGGTTGGAGATCTGGATGAAGTTCTTCGCCGCGATCTCGTCCATCTTGGCGAGCCACGTCGTGTCGGTGTTCTTGCCCGCCTCGAAGATCGGCATGCGCGTCTTCTCCTCCTCGTAGCTTTCGACCCAGCGCGCCTTCTTCGCGATCAGGTTCTGCTCGTCGCGATACTTCTTGCACGCCTTCTCGTAGGCCGCCTTCGCCTTCGCCCACTCGCCCTTCGGCCCGCCCTGGCGGAAGAACCACAGCCCCGCCGCCGCCGCGTAGAGGACGACCGTCGCCAGGACCGCCAGCACCGCCTTTTCCTTGAGTCCCGCGCCCATCACTCCTCCTCCGTCTCGAACTTGCACTCGATGTCGAAGCGCTGCTTGCCGCCCTTGCCCGCCGACGGACCCGTCAGCACCACGTCCGCGAACGCCTCGGTCGCGATCAACGCGTCCTTCAGGGCGTAGACCTCCGCCGCCTCGTTCGCCTCGCCCGAGAACTTGACGCCCTCTTCGCGGCGGAAGTTCCAGCTGTTCAGCTCCACGCCGCCGGGCAGGCGGTCGGACACCGCCTTCAGGATCTCCAGCACCCCGCGCGAATGGTCGGAATACTTCTGCATCAGCTCCACCTTGTCGCGCATCTCCTTCACCTCGCGGTACTTGCGCGCGTGCTCGGCGGAGAGCGTCTTCTGGTGGTTCGTGAGGAAGCCGTAGACGACCGGCACGCCGAAGAGGACGAGCAGGAGGAGCGCCCAGACGACGCCCGCCGCGACCAGGGACTTCACGAGCTTCGACTTGAAGCGCGTCTCCTCCAGCACCTCGCGCCAGCTCGCGGGCAGCGCGTCGAGCGTATCCGCCTCCTGCGCGCGCTCGACGAGCCCCGCCACCGATTCCACGGGCGGCGGCGCGAGGCGGCGCACCGGCGCAAACGCCTCGAGCCCGTCCGCCGCGATGTCGCCGACGAGCACGATCTCGTCCAGCTTCTTCGCGCCGCCGAAATCCTCCGCCTCCAGCAAGGAGAGCATCAGTTCGCGCCGCAGCTCGCTTTCGGACGAGAGCGCGCGCACCGCGCTCGGCTGCTCGCCGTCCAGCACGAAGAGCGCGAGGTCGTCCGGCTCGCGGACGAGCACGAGCCGCCGCGCCGCCGCGCCGTTCGCCGCGATCTCGCCCCACTTTTCGCGCAGCGTCCCGAGCGCGCGCGCGTCCACGCGCGTCACGTTCAGCTTCGCCGCGTCCAGCGCCTCGGCGATGTCGTCGGTGGCGCTTTCGGGGAGCGCCGCCGCGAGGACGACGAGCCCCGCCGCATCCTCGCGCACGGGCTCGCAGCCGACCGTCAGCGGCTCGTCGGGATAGGGCGAGAGCGCCTGCAAGACCGGCGTCGCGACCGCCACCGGGTCGTCCCGCGACTCCGTCGGCACGCGCACCATCTTGACCAGGAGACGGCTGAGCGGCAAGGCGAGCACGGCTTCGCCGCGCCGTTCGCCTTGACCGAATACGCTCAACTGGCCGCCCTCGAAGGCGGCTATCTGGACACTTTCTGCCATTCAGCAGAATATTATATCATATCCGGCGGATTTTGGGCGGCGGGAACCTTCGGCGGCGGCGGCAACCGGCCGTGCTTCAGGAGGTCGCTGACGATCATCTTGATCTCGGTGTCGAAGTCGCCCTTCAGGATCCACCGCAGGAACGGCGGATCGCTGAGGAGGAGCGACTTGAGCGACTTGCCCTTGTTCTTCCCGAAATTGACGAGCAGTTCGCCCTTGTCCCAGCGCAGCTTGCCGTCGCGGTCGACGTTGCGCGGGTCGTGCGGCACGAGGTATTCGTCCAGCGCGTCCACGTTCTGCGGCAGGACGGGATACTTCGCCAGCTGCGCCTTCAGGACGTCCAGCGTCGCGCGCGCGTCCGCCTCGGCGCCGTGCGCGCCCGCGTGGTCGCGGCCGAGGTAGAAGCGGACGGCGGCGGTCAGGTCGCGCGGCTCCATGCGGTGGTAGATGCGCTGCACGTCGATGCGGCGGCGCGCGGACAGCGCGAAGTTCCGGCCCACGCGCGCGAACTCCTCCTCCAGGCACGGGATGTCGTAGCGGTCGGCGTTGAAGCCGGAGAGGTCGCAGCCGTCGAAGAACGCGAAGATCTCGTCGGCGTTGTCGCGGAAGGTCGGGCAGTCCTTCACCATCTCGTTGGTGATGCCGTGGATCTGCGTCGTCTCGGGGGGGATTGGCACGGTCGGGTTCATCAGCCAGCACTTCTCGATCTCGGTGCCGTCGGGCAGCACCTTGATGCAGGCGAGTTCGATGATGCGGTCGCGGCGCGGGAAGAGCCCCGTCGATTCGATGTCGAAGACGATGAGCGGTCGGGTCAGGTCAAGCATAGGTCAGGAGGTCGTTGCGGTAAAGCGCGCGCACGGCGTCGCAGTCGAGCGTATGGCCCGCGCGGTACGAAACCACGGTGCCGACGAAGCGGTGCGAGCCGGTGAGCGCCAGGGCCGCCATCAAGTCGAGCGTCGCGCGGTGCCAGACCGGCTCCAGGAACTTGTCGCCCAAGGGAAAGCGCGGCTCGGTGTAGAAGCGCTTCGGGCCGTGGATGAGGATGTTGCGCTCGTTGTAGCCCCAGTTGCGCGTCGCCGCGAACAGCTTGCCGACGGTCTTCGCGAGGAGGTACTGCTTGCGCGTCGCGTTCGTGCGCGCGAGCGAGGCGTAGCGGAACGTCTCGGGCGTCGCATCGAAGAGGACGCGCTCGGCGCCGATGACCGTGTTCCAGCGGATCGCGCAGTCGATGCGCAGGTTGCGTTCGCCGTTTTCCGCGGGCAGGAACAGGAGGAAGTCGCCGCGCCGCCCGCCGAAGGCGACCGGCTCCTTGACGGTCACGTACGTCGCGTCGTCGGCCTTCTCGACGATCTTGCCGTGCTCCACCGCCTTGATGAGCGGCAGCGACGACTGGTCGAAGAGCGGCGGGTCGCCGGAGTTGACCTTGAGCACGACGTCGTCGAGCCCGATGCCGTTCTTGAGCGCGATGATGTGCTCGACCATGCGCAGGTAGTTGTGCTCCGAGCCGGAACGCAGCACGAGGTTCTGCGCGCTCGTCCACAGGTTCGCGATGTCCACGAAGGTGTCGAGCTGCTCGGGCTGGTCCAGGCGGCGGATCCACCAGCCGGGCCGCGCGCTCGGCGCGAAAGTCAGCGTCTGCTTGCGGCTCCCCTCGAACGTGCCGACGCCGGCGACCGGCGCCTCCTGCGCCAGCGTGGTGCGCTTGGCGGGGAACGGCGTCTGCCGCGTCGCCGCGAGCCGCGTTTCGTCGACGGGCTGAACGCGGAAGGCCTCGTAGGCCGCCGCAATCGCGGCGGCGCTGCCGAAGACAATCCGTCCGATCTTGTAGTCTGGCATCTCCATGGCTGGTCGGTAGTATATCATATCTCAGGGCGCTTGGGAGAAACGCGCCGTCTGCAAGTCGAGGATGCGTCCTTGCGGCCGCTCATCTAGATTAGCTAGACGGCTAGTGGACTAGCTGTAACGGAGCGCAGGGCAAGGCAGAGCGCGTGTGAAGCAAAAAGCGCGACGAAGGGCCCGGAGTCGCGCGCTTTTTCGTTCGTCCCAACCGCCTCCGCCCCGTAGCCGCTTCCTCCCTGAGCGACAAAAAAAGACGCGCCGGTTCCATGGAAACCGACGCGCCAGGGATGCGGCTTCAGCGCCGCCAGTCAATTACTTCTTGGCCGCCTTCTTCGCAGGCGCCTTCTTCGCCGCCGGCTTCTTCGCAGGAGCGGGCTTCTTCGCCGGCGCCTTCTTCACCGCCACCTTCTTCGCGGGCGCCTTCTTCGCGGGAGCCGCCTTCTTCGCCGCCGGCTTCTTCGCCGGAGCCGCCTTCTTCGCAGGAGCCGCCTTCTTCGCGGGTGCCTTCTTGGTAGTCGCCATGTGTTGTTTCCTTTTTGTGTGAGACGCCTCGGGCACGCACACCGGTGTACGCTTGTTTCCTTCGGCTTCTGACGGGAATGATAGCGAAAAAATATCCGCATTGCAAGCGGCAATCTAAAAAAACTTTTGGTAAAATATCCGCATGGCCGTCATTCTTCCGAGCGAACGCAGGACATGCAAGGCGCGGGTCTTCCTCGCGCTCGTCTATTCCGTGCTCGTTCTCGGCGCGGCGACAATGGTCTATCCGTTCGCCGTGATGCTCTCGGCGAGTCTCTCGTCCGCCTACGACTACCAACGCCACAGCCCCGTCGTTATTGGGTTTTTCGATCGTTCCGACCGTTTCATGCGGTCGATCGCGACGCGCTTCGCGACCTTTCCGCGCGAGGTCTATCCCGAGGCGCCCGCGTCGTGGACGAGCTGGCCGCAGGTCGCCCGCGACCGCGCGGGCGTTGCCGCGTTCGCCGCGCGCGAACTCGCGCCCTACGCCGACGCCAAATTCCGCGACGCGAAGAAGGACGAGGCGCGGCGGTTTCTGCGCGCGCTCGCGGACATCCCCGCGCGCGACACGGTCTGCCGCTACGACGCGCGCGACGTCGCGCGGTTCGCCCAGGCTAAGTACGGCACGATCGAGCGGTTGAACGCCGCGTGGCCCGTCCCCTACAAGTCGTTCTTCGACATCTCGTTCTCCGCCGAATCGAAGCTGCCGCCCGGCCGCGTCCAGCCCGGCGAGAAGTTCGCGACGTGGCTGGAGCTGAAGTCGCGCTACGTGGCGGACGCCCTCGCGCGCGGCGACTATGTCGCGCGCACGCTCCCCGCGCCGCTCGCCGACCACGCCGCCGACATCCGCAACGCGCTCGCAGTCCAGTTCCTCGAGCACGGCTGGCGCGACTTCCTCGAAAGCTGCGCGGCGAACTACCGGCTCGTCGGCGACTACCTCTTCCTGCGCGGGCGCGCGTTCGCGAACACCCTTCTCCTCGTCGTCCTCTCGGTGCTCGCGTCGCTGACCGTGAACCCGCTCGCCGCGTACGCGCTCTCGCGCTTCCGCCTCGCCGCGACGGAAAAGATCATCCTCTTCCTCCTGGCGACGATGGCGTTCCCCGCCGCCGTGACCGCGATTCCGGGCTTCCTGCTGATCCGCGACCTCGGGCTCCTCAACACGTTCGCCGCGCTCGTCCTGCCGACGGTCGCGAGCGGCCTGTCCATCTTCATCCTCAAGGGCTTCTTCGACGCGCTGCCGCGCGAGCTCTACGAGGCGGCGGCCATCGACGGCGCGGGCGAGGCGACGGTCTTCCTGCGGATCACGCTGCCGATGACGACGCCGATCCTCGCCGTCAACGCGCTCAACGCGTTCATCCACGCCTATTCGTCGTGGGAGTGGGCGTTCCTCGTCTGCCAGAAGGAGTCGCACTGGACGCTGGCGGTGTGGATGTACCAGATGTCGCAGACGATGGCGCACCAGCCGTGGTGCGTGATGGCGGGCTTCGTCGTCGTCTCGCTCCCGACCGCCGCCGTGTTCCTCCTCTGCCAGAAGATCATCCTGCGCGGCGTCGTGCTGCCGTCACTGAAGTAGCGCGGCGCGCTCGCAGCACGCAAGGAATTCGTCCAGCTTCGCGACCGATTTTT
Organism: Kiritimatiellia bacterium; assembly: GCA_017412325.1. GTDB lineage: Bacteria > Verrucomicrobiota > Kiritimatiellia > RFP12 > UBA1067 > UBA1067. Next base: position 8,608 of record JAFPYE010000163.1, read on the forward strand.
CGCCGGGCGCGGTTTCCAGCGAACTGTTCACGTCCAAAATGTCCGCGCCCGTCGCCGCCGCCGCGCGCGCCGTGTCCGCCGCGAGGCCGCCCGCCAGC
>JAFPYE010000164.1 GCA_017412325.1 Kiritimatiellia bacterium
TACGAAAAGGGCTTCGAGGCGATGATCTCGGGCAAGTCGGGCAAGGTCATCCTCGACTGGGAGTGACGCCGGCGGGGCAGTTGACGCAGCGGCGGAGAATGTGATATACTATCCGCCACTTCGGTTGAGGGCGATTAGCTCAGTTGGTTAGAGCATTACCTTCACACGGTAGGGGTCACTGGTCCGAGTCCAGTATCGCCCACCATCAATCGAAGGCGAAGGGGTTGGCGGTGCGTCGCGGCGCGCCGCCAAAATGTTTGAAGGGATCGAGACGATGTGGAACTATTCTGAGAAGATGATGGACCACTTCCGCAACCCGCGGAACGTGGGCACGATCGACAACCCCGATGGCGAGGCGACGGTGGGCTCGCTCGCGTGCGGCGACGCGCTGAAGTTCCAGTTCAAGCTGGGCGCGGACGGCAAGATCGCCGAGGCGAAGTTCCAGACGTTCGGCTGCGCGAGCGCGATCGCGTCGAGTTCGGCGCTGACGGAGATGGTGATCGGCAAGACGCTGGAGGAGGCGAAGAAAATCACGAACCAGCAGATCGCGGACTACCTCGGCGGGCTCCCGCCGCAGAAGATGCACTGCTCGGTGATGGGCCGCGAGGCGATGGAGGCGGCGATCAAGAATTTCGAGACGGGCGAGAAGACCGACCGCAACCTGGAGGACGAGACGCTCTGCACGTGCTACAACGTCAGCGAGAACGAGGTGCGGCGCGTCATCGTCGAAAACCAGCTGACGACCGTCGAGGAAGTAACGAACTTCACGAAGGCGGGTGGCGGCTGCGGGCGGTGCAAGCCGAAGATCCAGGCGATCCTCGACGAAATCCACGGCGCGAAGTGAGCTTGGGAAAGGGGCGGAACGATGGCGATTGCGAAATACGGCTTTGACAACGAGAAGTACCTGCGCGAACAGAGCGCGGAAATCAAGCGCCGCGCCGAGAAATACGGCAAGCTCTACCTGGAGTTCGGCGGCAAGCTGATGAACGACAACCACGCCGCGCGCTGCCTGCCGGGCTACGACCCGAACGTGAAGCTGCGGCTGCTGCAGATGCTCGGCGACAAGGCGGAGCTCGTCCTCTGCATCTACGCGGGCGACATCGAGGCGAAGAAGATGCGCGCCGACTACGGCACGACCTACGAGGAGGAGACGCTCAAGCTCGTCGGCGCGATGAAGGAGCGCGGCATCACCGTGCGCGGCGTGGCGATCACGCGGTTTGACGGCCACCCGACGGCGCGCGCGTTCGCGAAGGTGCTGGAGGACGCGGGCGTGCCGGTCTTCTACCACTATCCGATCAAGGGCTATCCGAACGACCTCGACACGATCGTGAGCGATTCCGGCTACGGGCGCAACGACTACATTCCGAGCGAGAAGCCGATCGTCGTCGTCACCGGCCCCGGCCCCGGCTCGGGCAAGTTCGCGACGTGCCTGACGATGCTCTACCACGAGGTGAAGCGCGGCAACAAGGCGGCCTACGCGAAGTTCGAGACGTTTCCGGTGTGGGACCTCCAGCTGATGCACCCCCTGAACGTCGCCTACGAGGCGGCGACGCTGGAGCTCAAGGACGAGAACCAGATCGACCCGCACCACTTCCTCGCATACGGCGAGATGCGCGTCAACTACAACCGCGACATCGACGCCTACCCGATCCTGCGCGAGATCTGGGAGCGGATGATGGGCGAGGAGTGCCCCTACAAGTCGCCGACGGACATGGGCGTGAACCGCATCTCCTCGGGCATCGTGAACGACACGATCGTGCGCGCCGCGAGCCGCGAGGAGTGCGTGCGCCGCTACGAGCGCGTGAAGGCGGACTTCGACGCGGGCAAGGTCGGAATGGACATGCTCGCGCGGGCGCTGTCGGTGATGGCGCGCGCGGACTAGCCGTCCGCAACGCGGGGCCGGCCCCCGGGGGCGGGCGTCAGCGCTTTTTCGGCGAGTGGCAGAAGCGGGCGATGGGGCAGCCGTCGCACTTGGGCCGCACGGGGTCGCAGCGCGTCTGGCCGAACGAGACGAGGTGGCTGTTCCACGTCTTCCAGTACTTGACGGGCAGGATGCGCCGCAGTTCCATTTCCGTCTCGACCGGCTTTTTCGTGTGCACGATCCCCAGCGCGTTGCAGATGCGGTGCACGTGGACGTCGACGCAGATCGCCGGCAGGTCGAAGCCGACGGCGACGGTCAGGTTCGCGGTCTTGCGGCCGACGCCCGGCAGTTCGCACAGTTCCTCGACGGTGCGCGGCAGCGTGCCGCCGAACTTCTCCTGGAGGACGCGCGGCAGCTCCTTGAGGTGGCGCGCCTTGTCGCGGAAGAAGCCGACGGGGTAGATGAGCTTTTCGATCTCCTCGACGGCGAGGCGCTCCAGGTCGGCGGGCGCGAACGTCTTCCCGCGCGCGGTCGCGAAGAGCCGCCTGACGGCGCCCGTCGTGCAGGCGTCCTTCGTGCGGGCGGAGAGGATGGTGCCGACGAGCACGCAGAAGGGGTCGTGCGTCTGCGCCTCGATGAGCTCGATGATGGGCGCGGCGTGCGCGGCGAATTCCTTCTTGAGCGCGCGGTCGACGGCGGCGATGTCTGTGAGGGTCATGCGCACAGTATATCAAATCCCGGCGGCGCGTGGACGCGGGCGGGGCGGATGTGATATACTATCAACTAATCAAGGGCTGATACGCAAGGCAAGAAGGCAGAAATTGAAAGTCGACATCAAGAGCAAGCAAGAGCTGGCGCGGATGCGCGAGGCGTGCCGGATGAGCGCGGAAATCCGCGACATCTGCGCCGACGCGGTCCGGCCGGGGATGACGACGGGCGAGATCGACGACCTCGTCGTCGCCTACTGCAAAAAGCACAACGTGCGGGCGAGCTTCTACAACTACGCGCGCTTTCCGGGGCACCTGTGCGTGTCCCTCAACGACGAGGTCATCCACGGCATTCCCTCGCACAACCGCGTCATCATGCCGGGCGACCTCGTGAAGACCGACGTCGGCATCTTCAAGGACGGCTTCAACGGCGACACGTCGCGGACGGTGATGCTGGGCGTGACCGATCCCGAGGTCATCCGGCTCGTCGAGACGACGAAGGCGTGCCTCAAGGCGGGCATCGCGGCGTGCGGCCCGGGCGTGCACCTGGGCGACGTGGGCTGGGCGATCCAGCAGGTCGCGGAGGCGGCGGGGTTCGGCATCGTGCGCGACTGGATCGGCCACGGCGTCGGGCGGACGGTGCACGAGGATCCCGAGGTGCCGAACTACGGCACGCCGGGGACGAAGCTCGTCCTGAAGCCCGGCATGACGATCGCCATCGAGCCGATGATCACGATGACGAAGGCCGGCGAAAAGACGGACGTGCTCGCGGACGACTGGACGGTCGTCACGCGCGACCGCTGCCTCGCCGCGCACTTCGAGCACACCGTCGCCATCACCGACGACGGCTGCGAGATCTTGACTTTGCCGGCGGACTATCCCTGAAGTCCTTAAGCCCGAAGGCGCTTCGGTCGAATGGCGGCTGATTGCTTGGGGGCGGATGGTCCGTCGGCGGTATTTGAGAAGGAAGAAACATGGTACAGATCGACAAGGAAAACTGCAAGGCGTGCGGGCGCTGCGTGGCGGCGTGCCCGAAGA
>JAFPYE010000165.1 GCA_017412325.1 Kiritimatiellia bacterium
AGCCGCGCGTCGCCGCCGCGCGCGTGACGGTCACGAAGGCGGGCGCGGTCGCGAACCTCGGCTCCGCCGCGGTGACGCTCGAAGCAAAATCCGCGTGACGCGCGTCGTCGGGATGTGATATACTTCAGGCAGAAGGCAAACGAATCGACAAGTCAACGAATAGAAGGGGAAAGACGAACATGACAATCGCAGACGTAGTGAAGGTGCTCAAGGGCAAGCTGATGGCGGGGGACGGCATGAGCCCGCGCGTGGTGGGGGCGGTCGTGGCGAACGACCTGATGAGCGACGTCCTCCTGACGGACGCGGACGACGTGCTGCTCCTGACCTCGCTCGCGAGCGACCAGGCGATCCGCACCGCGCACATCGTGGGCGCGGTCGGCGTGGTGATCCACAACGCGAAGCCGCTCTCCGAGACGATGATCAAGGTCGCCGACGACCTCGGCATCCCGCTCGTGTCGAGCCCGCTGTCCAAATACGACGCGTGCGTCGCGATGCACGACGCGTTTCTCGCCGAGGAGCGCGGATGAGCGACTACTCGCCCACCATTCTGCAGGGCCAGCAGACGAGCGACGACGAGATCCTCGCCAAGGTGCCGCTCGACGAGAAGGCGCTCGGCGGCGATTCGTCCGTCGTCATCATGGAGCTGCTGCAGCGGTTCAAGGTCCGCGACGTGATGAAGCGCCAGGTGCTGGCGATCCCGCGCAAGGCGACGCTGCGCGAGGCCCAGCGCATCCTGCGCGAGAACCACATCTCGGGGCTCCCCGTGAGCGAGGACGGACGGCTCTACGGCCTCATCTCGGTGAACGACATCATCAACGGCCTCGACCACGGCTGGATGGACGACACCGTGGACATGCACATGGCGTCGAGTCTCGTCGTGCTGGAGGCGGGGATGCCGATCTCGTTCGCGCTCCGCTACTTCAACAACTACACGTACGGGCGCTTCCCCGTCCTCGACTCCAACCGCAAGCTCGTCGGCATCATCTCCCAGCGCGACGTGATGCGCGCGCTCCTCTACGAGCTGTCGGTCGAGATCCGCAAGCTGGAGCAGAAGACCGCCGACAAGGTCGCCCAGCCCGCGCCGCGGGGCGAGACGCACTTCTTCCGCCGCGAATGGGCCGTCGTCCACAACGACCTCGCGGGCGCGGGCCGCGCGGCGAACGAGATCAAGCAGCTCCTGCGCGAGAAGAAGGTGGACCGCGCGGTCGCGCGCCGCATCGCGGTCGCCGCCTACGAGCTGGAGATCAACATCTGCATCCATTCGCACGGCGGCGTGCTGGTGCTCGTCATCTCCGACAACGCGGTGACGATCACGGCGAAGGACCGCGGCCCCGGCATCCCCGACATCGAGTGGGCGTGCCGCGACGGCACCTCCACCGCGAACGACTGGATCCGCTCGCTCGGCTTCGGCGCGGGGATGGGGCTGTCCAACTCCAAGCGCGTGGCGGACTTCTTCGAAATCGAGTCCGAGGTCGGCAAGTTCACGAAGGTGACGTGCGCGTTCGACCTCAAGAAGCTGGAGGCGCCGCCGGCGGGAGGGACGGCGCCATGACCGCGCGGGAAATCGCGGAGAAGGTCGGCGGGACGGTCGCGGTCGCGGCGGACGAGGCGGCGGCGACGAGCGTCTACGTGGGCGACCTCCTGTCCGACGTGATGGGCCACGCGGGCGAGGACTGCGCGCTCGTCACGATCCAGAACCACCTGAACACGATCGCCGTCTGCACGCTGATCGGCTGCACGGTGCTCGTCATCTGCCACAGCCGCCCGATCCCGCCCGACATGGCGGAAGGCGCGGCGCGCGAAGGCGTGGCCATCGTCGTCACGCCGCTGTCGCAGTACGCGGCGGCGCTCGCGTTGAAGGAACTGCCGCCGAGCGCACATTGATGAAGTTCGACCTCCACATCCACAGCTGCCTGTCGCCCTGCGCGGCGCTGGAAATGTCGCCCGGCGAAATCGTCGCGCGCGCGGTGGCCGCGGGCATGGGCGGCATCGCGCTCACCGACCACCAGTCCGCGCGCAACACGCCCGCCATCGCGGAATGCGCGCGCCGCGCGCAGCTCGCGTGCCTCTTCGGGCTGGAGGTCTGCACCGCCGAGGAAGTGCACACGCTCGCCCTGTTCGATACGACCGAACAGGCGCTCGCGATGACGGAGTGGGTCTATGCCGCGATGCCCAAGCGCGTGAACGACCCCGACACGTTCGGCGACCAGCCGGTCGTGACGTGGGACGACGACATCGTGGAGCTGGAGTGGCGGATCCTGGCGATGGGC
>JAFPYE010000021.1 GCA_017412325.1 Kiritimatiellia bacterium
GCCGAAGCGCACAGCCACGCCCACGGCTGCGAACACGCCGATTCCGACGAAGAACTGCAAGAGCTGGATGCGCGTAAATCTGAGCCCCGCAAACGCAACGGACGGCTCCAACTGGTTGGAGATCGTCTTCACCTCGTTTCCAAAAGCAAGGGCAATTAGGTTTTCTACGACGATCATCATGCCGAGCGAAGCAATCATCACCACGCCGGACGAACAGCCCTTTTGAAAGAATGGACGATACACCGCCCATTCAATCGCCGCCGCAAACAGAACCGAGAGCGCCAGCGTTCCGCACACGGCAAGCACCAATGGCAACTTCAGCATGGTCGCGCAAAGATAGAATGCGTAGCAAGAAAAGACGAACTGAGCCCCCATCGCTATGTGGAACACCCGGAACGACCTATAGACGAAACCAAACCCAGCCGCGTAGAGCATCGCGACCGCGCCTTGTACAAGGCCATTACCAAGCAGTTGCAAAAACAGGTTCATTCTTTAATCGCAAACATTATATCAAAATCTTCCCTTGTGTAGGGGATTTTCTGTTTTGGCGAGCACGCTAGAATTTTGTTCGCCATTTCCAGCGGCAAAAGAACAACCTACCCTCCTCGGGGAGGGTAGGTGTGCTTTCTTTCGGATGGGCGCGAATTTTGCCGCCCGTACCGCCTTAGGCCCGGCTGGTCGCCGCCGTCTCGGCAGACAGGCGGGCGAGGAACGCGTCGAGCTTCATCGCGCCCAGGTCGCCGTCCGCACGCGAACGGACGGAAATCTGCTCCGCCGCCTCGTCGCGCGGGCCGACCACGACTTGGTACGGCACCTTCGCCACCGTCGCCGCGCGGATCTTCGCGCCGAGCTTTTCCGCCGAGGAGTCGATCTCCACGCGGTAGCCCGCCGCCGCGAGCGCCGCCTGCACCTTCTGCGCATAGGCCGCCGCCTTGTCCGAAATCGGCAGGATGCGGATCTGCTCCGGCGCGAGCCAGAGCGGGAACGCGCCCGCGTAGTGCTCGATCAAAATGCCGATGAAGCGCTCCAGCGAGCCGAGGACCGCGCGGTGGAGCATCACGGGGTGGTGCTTCTTGCCGTCCGCGCCGATGTATTCGGCGTTGAGGCGCTCCGCGCTCGGCAGCTGGTAGTCGAGCTGGATCGTGCCGCACTGCCATTCGCGGTCGAGCGCGTCCGTGATCTTGAACTCGAGCTTCGGGCCGTAGAACGCGCCCTCGCCCTCCTGGATGGCGTAGTCCATGCCGTTGGCGACGAGCGCCTTCGCGAGCGCGTCCTCCGCCTTGCGCCACGTCGCCTCGTCGCCGACGTGGTCCTCCGGCATGGTCGACAGGCGCACCTTCATGTTCTGGTCGAAGCCGAAGTCGGAATAGACGTCCTTCAGGAGATGGCAGAACTTCGCGACCTCCGCCTCGATCTGCTCCTCCATGCAGATGATGTGCGCGTCGTCCTGCACGAAACCGCGCACGCGCATGATGCCGTGCAGCGTGCCGCTCGGCTCGTTGCGCGCGCAGTGGCCGAACTCGGCGAGCCGGAGCGGCAGGTCCTTGTAGCTGCGCGTGCGGCTCTTGAAGATCTCGAGCGCGCCCGGGCAGTTCATCGGCTTGACGGCGAACAGCCGCTTCTCGCTCTCGGTGATGAACATGTTCTGCTGGTAGTGCGCCCAGTGGCCGCTGCGCTCCCAGAGCGAGCGCGGCATCAGCGCGGGCGTGTTGACCTCCTGGTAGCCGTCCTTGACGAGCTTGCGGCGCATGTAGTCCTGGAGCGTCACGTAGATCGACCAGCCGCGCGGGTGCCAGAACACCTGGCCGGGGTCCTCGGGGTCGAGGTGGAAGAGGTCGAGCTCCGTGCCGAGGCGGCGGTGGTCGCGCTTCTTCGCCTCCTCCTCGCGCGCGAGGATCGCGTCCATTTCCGCCTGGTCCTTGGCGATGATGCCGTAGATGCGCTGGAGCATCTTGTTGTTCTCGTCGCCGCGGTAGTAGCTGCCCGCGACGCGGCGGAGCTTGACGACGCCGATCTGCTTCGAGTGCTCGACGTGCGGGCCGCGGCACATCTCCACGTAGTCGCCGACCGTGTAGGTGCTGATGTCCTCGCCCTCGGGGATGTCGGCGAGGCGCTCGAGCTTGTACGTCTGCCCCGCGAGCATCTGCGCGCACTCCGCGCGGCTCACCACCTTGCGGACAAACGGCTCGTCGAGCGCGATGAGGCGCGCGATCTCCGCCTCGATCCGCGGGAAGTCCTCGGGCGAGAGGCGGTGCGGCAGGTCAAAGTCGTAGTAGAAGCCCTCGTCGGTCGCAGGCCCGATGTCCACCTGCACGTCGTCAAACACGTTCTGCACCGCGCGCGCCATCAAGTGCGCCGCCGAGTGCCGTCTCATCTGGTCAGTCACTTCGCTCATGTTACTCCTTCTGTAAGATGGATATTATATCATATCTGGCGTGTTTCAGCTGGGTTTTGTCCCGGTCGCTTTTCGCGTCAGCGCCGCCACGACCGCCGCGCCCGTTTCGGCACAGGTGGCGGCGCCGCCGAGGTCGGCGGTGCGCAGGCCTCCGTCCAGCACCCGTCCGACCGCCGCCTCGACGGCAGCCGCCTCGGCAACGAGGCCGAAACTGTGCCGGAGCATCAGCGCGGCGGAGAGGATCGTCGCGAGCGGATTGGCAATCCCCTTCCCCGCGATGTCGGGCGCGCTGCCGTGGATCGGCTCGTAGAGCCCGAACCCGTCGCCCCTGAGCGACGCCGACGGCAGCATTCCGATGGAACCCGTGATCTGCGACGCCTCGTCCGAGAGGATGTCGCCGAACATGTTCTCGGTCAGGATCACGTCGAACTGCCCGGGCGCGCGCACGAGCTGCATCGCCGCGTTGTCCACGTACAGGAAGTCGAGCGCGACCGACGGGAATTCCGCCGCGCGCACGCGCGCAACCACCTCGCGCCAGAGCCGCGACGTCTCCAGTACGTTCGCCTTGTCGACGCACGTCACGCGCCCGCGCCGCGTCGCCGCCGCCGCGAACGCCGTGCGCGCAATGCGCTCGATCTCCGCGACGGAATACGGCATCACGTCAAACGCCGAGCGGCCATCCGCCGCGCGGCTGTGCGCGCCGAAGTAGACGCCGCCCGTCAACTCGCGCACGACGAGCAGGTCGATCCCGTCGCCGACGATCGCGGACTTGAGCGGCGAGGCGTCCGTCAAGGGCGCCCACACTTTCGCGGGACGCAGGTTGGCGAAGAGCCCCAGTTCCTTGCGGAGCGTCAGAAGCGCGCGCTGCTCGGGCCGCTGCGGACCCGGCAGCGCATCCCACCGGGGGCCGCCCACGGCGCCCAGGAGCACCGCGTCCGCCGCCCGGCAGGCCGCCA
>JAFPYE010000166.1 GCA_017412325.1 Kiritimatiellia bacterium
CCGCGACCGGAGCGGGCGCCGGAGCCGGAGCGGGGGCGGCGGGCAGGGGCGGGAGCATGCCCTCGCCGCTGTCGTAGAACCGCAGCACATCCTTCTTCTTCGCCTTGCCGGAAACGACACGGGCCTCGGAGGTGTTCTTGCCGACATCCGTCACTTCGCAGACGCCGACGAACTTCTCCTTGTAGACCTCCTCGCCGGTGTCGTCGTCAACGATGGCCTTGCGGCTGCGAATTTCGTACTGCTCGCCGACTTCAAGGAAGTCTGCGCCATAGCTCAGCGTCAGCTCGCCGTCGTCCTCGTCGACGTCCATCACGTACATGGGATAGTCGCGCATGAGAATCGAGAGGGCGACGCGCTTGACGACGTGCACCAGCATGTCCTTGGGCGTCTGGCAGTAGGCCGCCACGCGCAGCGTGTCCGCCTCGTAGGGCTGCTGCGTCCGGAGGTCGTTCGCGCGGATCGACACGGTCGCGATGTATTCTTGGGCGGACGCGCCGCCGACGGCGCGCGACTTCCCGCTCTTCACGAGCTGGACAATCTCGCCGCTCATGGCATAGCCGGCAGGCACCAGGTCGGCCCGGCCGCCGAAGCCCTCCTCGCGGGCGGCGGTGTCGTACATGTCCCGGTCGAGGCACTTGTACTTCTTCGCCTGCACGAGCTTCGTCAGCAGGAGCTTGTCGACGCCCTCGAACGCGACGCGGTCGACGCCCGCCTGGTAGGTAATCGGGTCGAGGACCAGCCACTTCGGGGACTTGGGGGCCGCCGGAAGCGCCAGGACCATCACCGCCGCCAACGCGGCGAAGGTGAAGTTTTTCATCAATCCTCCCCTTCTTCTTCCGCCGCGGGCTTCTTGAAGACGATCTTGACCGTCTTGTCGCTGTCCGTCTCGTCCAGCTCGACGATCTTGCTGACCTTCTTGCAGCCGTCCAGCGTGGCGACCACGGCATGCTCGACCTTGAGGACGCGCACGGCGTCTTCGGCATCGACGGTCTTCCCGTCGACCTTGACGGTCGCGTCGTCCGCATCCAGTCCGGCGGGGGCCTTGACCTTGAAGGAGAGCTTGCAGGTGAAGAAGTCCAGAAGCTTCTCGGCGATCTGGTCGCAGGCGATCTCGACCAACTTGCGCTCGGGATCAGCCAGCTCGGACTTGACGATGTTGTTGACGGTCACGCTCCATTCGCTGGTGCCCTTGAACGCGAACAGCACGTTGCCCTGGAGGTCGCGGACCTTGCCGACGTAGGGCTGCGTGTAGGTCGTCTTCTTCACCTTCGTGCCCTTGGCGTTCACGGTGATCGTGCGCGATTCCTCCTCGCGGTCACCCATCGCCGCCGTCAGGATGCAGGTCGCACCGGCGAGCACCGACTCGTTGTCGCCGCTCAGCCCCTGCTCGACCAGACTCATGTCGGCGTTCGAGCGGTCGACGATCTGGATGAGCGAGCCTTTCTCGGCAAGCGACGCCTGGAGATAGTCCTTGGCCACCGGCACGTAGCGCTGGGACGGATCCGTGAGCGCCTTCATGCGCAGATCCTGGAGCAGGCGCCGGTTGCGAAGGTTCTCCGCCTGAACTGCATTGCTCTCGCGAACGAACTCCATCTTGCGGGTCTGCCAGTTGATACGGACGACCTCCCGGACGAGGTCGGGGTTTTCGACCTTCTCCGCCTGGCTGAGCGTGGGCGGCGTGGCGATGTTCTGCTGCTCGGGAATAGTCTCGCCCAGCCACTTCTCGACCTGCGTCATCGACTCGATCGTGCCGAAGCTGGCGATCATCAGGCGGACCTTCTTGGGCCCGGCCTTGGCGACGGCCTCCTGGGAATCGGTCAGGGCCTCAGCGGCGAAAACGCCACCCGCACACGCTGCCACGCACGCGACCGACGCCAATCTTGCAAATGTCTTCATGTCGTTGTCTCCTTGGATTCGTCTTGGTTAGGGTTGGATGGGGGAAACCGGGCTAGCGCATCACGTTCTCCTTGCTGACGGCCTTCTGGAGCGGCACGCGCTTCTGCCAGAAGTCAAGACCGGTCGCCACGTCGGTCAGACGGATGAGCAGGGAGTTCTCCTTGTAGAAGTCGCCGTTGTCGCGACGGACGTTCTGCTCGCGCAGCTTGCCCGTCATGATGAACTCGGGGGTCGAGGCCGCGGAGCCGGTCTGCCTGGCGAAATCCTCGTTGTAGACGATGAAACTGCCGCCCTCGCCGTCCCAGCCCATCAGCGCCTCCTCGAACATCATCTTGAGCGAATCGGCCAGGTAGCCGGCCTGCGAACCGCGGGCCATCGTGTCGACCGTGAACGGCTTGACGTTGACGATGCGACGTGCGTCCGGCTTCGCATACCGCATCGACGCGGTGTTGATGCCCTTCACCGCCTCGGCCACGACAATCCGGAGATCCGCCTCGGAGAAGCTGGCCGTGACCTCGGTGTCTTCGCCTTCGATGATGCGGCGCGTGCGAGTGGAGGCGCAACCTGCGACTGCCAGCGCGGCCAGTGCGACTGCCGCGAATCTAAGTGACTTCATCTTGATTTCCTTTCCTGTTGGGTGTTTGTGGACGTTGTTTTCAGAAACCGACATTGAGCACCGGGAAGCACCGCAACCCCGTGTTGTTGAAGTTCAAGACGCCGAGCTGCACCCCGTGCAGGTCGTCGGCAAAGTTCACGAAGCCGAGCTGAAGGCCGTATGCGACATGCGCGATGTTGACCGCGCCAATCTGGATGCCGCCCATCGTGCCTCCGACCGAATGCCCGAGCGCACTGGTGGCAATGCCGCCGAAGTCGCGTGCAGTCGCGGAGAAGAAACCGGCATCGAGGCCATAGGTGTCGAGATACTCCCCCCAGCCGAAATTCAGCCGCAGGCCGTAGACCGAACTTTCGCCATTCGGCACCGCCCAGGACAGGAACGTCGCGCCAACAGCCAAATCGTAGGACTGCCAGCCGTAGGCATTGCCGCCGCCGCGCGGCACAAACGTGACGTCGCGCGCATTGGCGCCGGTCGCAAGGTCGTTCGCCACCCCGCGTCCGGCCTCGAAGCCGGCCGCCGCCGCCGCGCATGCAAAAACGGATGAAACGGCCAGTGCCGCCGCTGCTTTCTTCAACGTCTTCATGTCTTTCCCTCCTTGATGCGCGCCCTACCGGGCCTTGCGGACATAGAACAGCATGTCGACCGCGGCCGGGGTCGGCGCCGTGCTTTTAAGCGCGCAGATCTCGTGGGGGTGCAGCATCCGCGCGCTCCAGGTCGAGACGATCGAATCGATTGTAATTCCATCGGCATCCAGCCAGACGACCTTCCATTCAACCCCCAGGTCGCCCGACGTGTTGTTCACCACGTTCGCCTGGAACGTCGGATGGACGCTCGTGCCTTTCGCACACCGCACATCGGTCACATAGACCCGGCAGCCGAGGTCCTCGGCAACCGTCACGCGGCGGTCCATGGGCGGCACGTTCGTGGCGACGCAACCCGACAACAGCACGGCGCCCAGCAGGGCGGGGAACAAACGACTTGCCATAGTTTACTCCTTCATGTTCAGGTTGACTGGTCGACACCAGCTTTGTCGAGTAGTATGGCATATTTTCTCTGACATTGCAACCGGAATCTCTCGCATTTCAACGGCGACAGGCGGCGAATAGCCGAGCTGAGGACGGCTATCGCGCAGGGACGCGCGTTGCGACGTCCTGCACGACGAGCCCGGCGAGCGCGCAGCCGAAGACGATCGTCGTGTGCGCGACGGTGCCGTTGAGACGGGCCTTCCGCGCGCCCCACGTGTCGCCCGCGTCGGGCTGGATCGCGTCGCCCAGGTTCGTGCGGCGCTCGGGGCTCCAGACGCACGTAAACCTCCGCGCCGGGAGCCCCCCCGTCTGCCGGAACTTCTGCCGCAGGGCGCGCGCGAGGCCGTCGCCCTCGACCTTGCGGAAGTCGGTCGCGCGGATCTGGAGCGGGTCGAGCTTCAGCGCCGCGCCCATCGACGCGAAGAGCGTCACCGTCGGGATCGAGAGGGCGTGGCGGATCAGGTGCGCCTTGTTCTCCAGCGAATCGATTGCATCGACGACATAGTCGTAGCCCTCGAGCCCGAAGCGCGCGGCGGTGGCGGCGGAATAGACGTCCGCGCGCACGTCCAGCTCGACCGCCGGGTTGATCTCCTTCAGCCGCCGGGCCAGCACCTCGACCTTGACCTGTCCGACCGTCGCCGTCGTCGCCATCAGCTGGCGGTTGACGTTGGTGACGGCGACGCAGTCCGAATCGACGAGCAGGAGCTTGCCGACGCCCGAGCGCACGAGTGCTTCCGCGCACCAGCTCCCGACGCCGCCCAGGCCGAAAATCGCGACCCGCGTCGCGGCAAGCGCGTCGAGGGCCGGCGTGCCCAGCATCAACTCCGTCCGTCGAAAGATGTCCGGCACCATGACCGTCCGCCGCCGGCGCGTTACGACGCACGCAGGAGGAAGTTGTTCTTCTTGCCCTGCTTGAGGACGGCGATCTTCCCCTCGACGAGGTCCTCCGCCGCGAAAACGCGCTTGTCGTCCACCTTCGCGCCGTTGAGCGAAAGCCCCCCCTGCGCCGCCATCCGCCGCGCCTCGCCGTTCGACTTGAACATCCCCGCCGCGGCCGCGACCAGGAAGACGGGCTTGCCGACGATCTCCGCCGTCGCGAGCGACGCGGAGGCGACGTCCTTGAATATCTCCTCCAGCTCCGCGGCGGTCTTGCCGCTCACGCTCCCGCCGAACAGCGTCTGCGTCGCGCCGAGCGCCGCCTGGAGCCCCGCCTCGCCGTGGATGAGGCGCGTCAGTTCCTCCGCGAGCGCCTTCTGCGGGATGCGCGCCTCGGGATGCGCCTTCATCTCGGCCTCCAGCGCGGCGATCTCGTCCAGCGACCGAAGCGAAAAGACCTTGAGGTAGCGGATCACGTCCGCGTCCGCCGCGCGCAGGAAGTACTGGTACCAGTCGTAGACGCTCGTCAGCCCGGCGTCGAGGAAGAGCGCGTTGCCCTCGGACTTGCCGAACTTCCGGCCGGTCGAGTCCAGGAGGAGCGGGAACGTGAGCCCGAACGCCGACTGGCCGCGCATCTTGCGCACGAGGTCGGTGCCCGCCGTGATGTTGCCCCACTGGTCCGCGCCGCCGACTTCCATCCGGCAGCCGTAGTGGTCGAAGAGGTGCAGGAAGTCGTTGCCCTGGAGGATCTGGTAGCTGAACTCGGTGAACGTGAGCGCGCCCTCGCTCGCCTCCAGGCGCTTCTTGACCGATTCCTTCGCGAGCATCTGCGGCACGCGGAAGTTGATGGCGATGTCGCGCAGGAACTCGATGGCGCTCGTCCCCTTGTACCAGTCGTAGTTGTCGACCAGGATCGCGGCGTTCGGCCCGTCGAAATCGAGGACGCGCGCGAGGTTTTCGCGGATGCCCTTCTTGTTTTCCTCGACTTGCTCGACCGTCAGCATGTTGCGCTCGACGGACTTGCCGCTCGGGTCGCCGATGAGCCCCGTCGCGCCGCCGACGAGCGCGATCACCTTGTGGCCCGCCAGCTGCAGGCGCTTGAGGACCATGATGGAGACGAGGTTGCCCGCCTGCAGGCTCCGCGCGCTCGGGTCGAAGCCGCAGTAGATCGTCATCGGCCGTTCAAGAGCAGTTTCAATTTCGGGGTCGGTCAACGCCGCGACCAGCCCGCGCGCCTTCAGTTCATCGATCAGTTTCATGGGACGGGGTTTGTGCTATTTGAAGATAAAACGCTTCTGCAGGAAATACGAGGCGAGGAACAGGAACGTCTCGACCACGATCTTGACGACGGTGATGGCGACGCCGCGCACGTCGAAGAGCGCCGCGCAGAGCGACGTGAGCGCGTAGGACGCGGCGGCCAGCGCGAGCACCAGCCCCCAATACTGGAAGTAGTGGCGCACGCCGCGCTGCATCCGCATCTTCGTGAGCTTGCGCCGCCGGTAGAACACGACGAAGTGGTTGTAGAAGAAGTTGAAGTTGGAGCTGACGAGCCGCGCCGTCACGAGCGCGACGAGGACGTCCGCGCGCCGCGGCGCCCGGTCCGCCAGATACCAGACGACCGCCGCGAACACGGCGTTGTCCAGCAGGAACGACAGCACCGAGCTCAGGCAGAACTGGAAGAGCGAGCGGTAGACGCGGATCGTGTCGAGGATCGGGTTGAAGTGGCTGGTCGCGTTCTCCTCGATGTAGATCGTCTCGATCGGGATCTGCAGCGGCTTCTGGTCGTGGTTCCGGGCATCCGCCAGCATCGCCATCTCGTACTCGTAGCGGTCGCCGGGAATCGCCGCGATGTGCGCGAGCAGCTCGAACGGGATGCCGCGCAGCCCCGTCTGCGTGTCGTTGATCATGAGCCGCGTCATGAAAAAGAAGAGCCAGCGCGTCCACGTGTTGCCGAAGCGCGAGCGGAACGGCACCTTGCCCGTGAAGGCCCGCACGCCCAGCACGAGCCCGCCGCGCTGGGTCTTCAGCCCCTCGGCGACCTTCGCGATGTCCTCGGGCGTGTGCTGCCCGTCGGCGTCGGCGGTGATGACGTCCGACCCCGATTCGGCGATGTAGGAGAAGCCGGTCTTGAGCGCGGCGCCCTTGCCGCGGTTCTTCTCGTGGACGAGAATCTTCTCGACGTAGGGCGCGGCCTTCGGGAAGATGTCGCGCCCCGCCGTCGAACCGTCGTCCACGAGCACGATGCGGTCGAACCGCTCCCGCAGCTTCGGCAGGAGCACCAGGAGTTTCTCGTCCGGATTGTAGGCCGGGATGAGGATCGTCACGGGCCGAGCAGGTTGTTCCATGGGCTTTTCTCCGACTCCGCCTTGCGCCGCTGCATCAGCTGGAGATAGTCGACGCGGTTCTTGAAGAGGTCGTTCGCGAGCGCGGGCGTGAGATAGACGAGCCCGGCCTGGCGGGCGGCGGCGGCAAAGCCCGCCGCGCTGCTGTTCTCCTTCATCGCCTCCGGGAGTTTCGCGATCATCTGCTTCGCGAGCGTCGCGTTGCCGCTCACGCCGGCGGCATAGGCGGAGCCGAAGAAGCAGAACCCGCCGGCGCGCAGCCGCGCGTCGATCCGCGTGCGCTCGGCGTTGATCTTCGCGAGCAGGGCCTCCGTTTTCTCGTTATGCCGGAACGCGCCGGTGAACGAATAGGTCACCTGCACCGTCGGCTTCCTGACCTTCGGCTTCGCGGGCTTCCGCTTCGCGGCCGGCTTCTTCTTCGCCGCCTTGGGCTTGGGATCGTCGTCAAAGAGGTCGTCAAGCGAACTGGCGCTGTCGTCGTCGTCCCAGTCGTCGAGGTTTTCCTCCTCCGGTTCCGGCTCGGGCTCGGGCGCGGCCTCGGCGGGTGCGCCGCCGCCGACCTCGGTCTTGGTGACGGTCACGCCCTCCTGCGTCTTGACGAATTCCTCCCACGGCACGATGGGATTCGTCACCTGCATGTTGTTGACGCGGATGACGAGTCCGTTGCGTTCCACCTTGTAGGGCGGCGGGATGTACTTGCCGTCAATGAACACGTAGCCCGTCGAAATCGGCTTGCCGATCACGCGTTTCAACGCGGTCGCCGCCTCGGCGGGCTGCCGCTTGAAGGTGTTCTTGACGGTCACCGCCGGTGCCGCCACGAGCGGCAGCGCCAGCGCCGTCGCCACGACCATCGCCATCAGTCTCTTCCAGTCCATCGTCCGCGCACTCCTTGTTTTATTAGTTCCAAAAAGACCCCAAGTCGCCGTAGCACAGAACCCCCGGAACCCGTGTTCCCAAGTCGGGGCTTGCACCCCATTTCAAGATGTCGGTCGAAGAAATATCTGCTGAATCCGCGTGCGGCCCAGAGTCCACGTCGTCAAATCTCAACTTTCCCTCACCTCGATGCCGGCGGTCGCCTTGAGGGCGTCGACGATGCGCCGGAATGTCGCGCCGACCTCTTCGTCGGTCAGCGTCCGTTCGGACGAGCGGAACTCGAGCGCGTAGGCGAGCGAGCGCCGTCCGTCTTTCAGGTCTTTCGACTTGAATATATCAAAGATTGCGACCTGGGTCAAGGTCTTGCCACCGTTTTGCCGGATGACCTTTTCGATCGCCGCGTTGGTCACGTCCTTCGCCGCGACGAGCGCGATGTCGCGCCGCACGAGCGGGAACTGCGGCGGCGCGCTGACGCGGCCGACCTCGTCCACGTGCTTGAGAAGCGGCTTCAGCTCCAGCTCGCACAGCCCCATCTGCGTCGTCAGGCGGTAGGGATGGCGCAGTTTCGCCGAAATCGCGCCGAGAACGCCGATCGCGCGCCCGTTCAGCCGGACGGCCAGCGACGCGCCCTTCGCGAACGCCGGATGGTCCTCCGCGACAAACTCTACGCGGCCCGCGTGCAGCCGCGCGACGAGCTCCTCGACCGCGCCTTTCAGCCAGAGGACGGCCTCTTCCTCCGTCACCGCCGCGCGCCGCCGCAAGGGCTCGCGCCCGACCGGGCCGACGAACCCGAGCGCCAGCCGCTCCGCCTCCGCCGGCACGGGCTTCGCCCCGCCGCGGTTCGCCAAAGTGAACACCTTGCCGATCTCGAAGAGGAGCGCGCTTTCCAGCTGGTGCGCGGCGTTGCGGCCGAGGCTCCCCATCATCTGCGGCAGCAGCGAATCGCGCATCACCGCGTATTCCGCCGACACGGGATCGGGGATGACCAGCCGCTCGGCGGCCGTGCGCGTGTCAAAGTCGTCCAGTTCCTTCTTCGAGAGGAACGAATAGTGCATCGCCTCCGAAAAGCCGAGCGCCAGGCAGACGTCGCGCACGCGGCGCTTGGCCTGGAACGGCGCATCCGACAGCGGCGAGACCGACGGCGCGGACGGCATCGTGTCGGGGATGTTGTCGAGCCCGTAGACGCGCGCGATCTCCTCCACCAGATCCGCCTCCAGCGACAGGTCGTAGCGCCAGCTTGGAATGCCGAACGCGACCGACGCGAGCGCGGCATACGGCCCCTTGGTGCGCGGCACGAGCCCCAGCGACTGGAGGATGAACACCATCGCGTCGTTGCCGACGGGGATGCCGATCAGCTTGCGCGCGCGCTCGAAGTCGAGCGTCACGTCCGCGTTGAGCGGCTGCGCGCGGAAGTCCGCGTCGATGACGCCCTTCGCGACTTTCGCGTTCCCGTACTTCTGCAGGAGGTGCGCCGCGCGGCGCGACGCGAAGTCCGCCAGGTCCTTGTCGACGCCGCGGATGTAGCGGTAGGCCGCCTCGCTCGCCAGTCCCAGCTTCGTCGCCGTGTACTTGGTCGACGTGCACTCGAAGAGCGCCGACTCCAGCATCACCGTCGTCGTGCCGGGCGCGATGCCCGAATCCTCGCCGCCCATCACGCCCGCGACCGCGTTGGGCCGCTCGGCGTCGCAGATGACGAGCATCGACGGGTCGAGACGGCGCATCACGCCGTCCAGCGTCTTCATCGTCTCGCCGTCCCGCGCATCGCGCACGACGATCGTGCGGTCCTTCAGCTTCGTGTGGTCGAACGCGTGCAGCGGCTGGCCGAGTTCCAGCATCACGTAGTTCGTCACGTCCACCGCCAGCCCGAGCGAGCGGACGTCGCACAGCTCGAGCCGCTTCGCCATCAGCGCGGGGCTCGGCGCGTCCGGCGTCATCTCGGTGATGACGCGGGCCGTGTAGCGCGGGCACTTGGCCGTGTTCTCGACGACGACCTTGACTTCGCTTTCGACGGGCGTTTCGACCTCGGTGAAATCGACCGGCGGCAGCTTCAGCTCGCGGTGGAGGATCGCCGCGTACTCGCGCGCGATGCCGACGACGGAAAGCGCGTCGGGACGGTTCCACGTAATCTCGATGTCAAACACCGTCTCGGGCTTCTCGAGCTGCGCGATGTCGCGGACGAGCGCACCCGTCGGCGTGTCGGCGGGATACTCGATGATGCCCGCCGCGCCCTCGCCGATATGGAGTTCGCGTTCGGAGCAGCACATGCCGTTCGACTCCACGCCGCGCAGCTTGCCCTTCTTGATCTTGAATTCGCCCTCCGGGATGAGCGCGCCGATCTTCGCGAACGCGGTCTTGATGCCCGTGCGCATGTTCGGCGCGCCGCAGACGACCTGGTACTCGGTCTGCCCGTCCGTCACCTTGCAGACTTTCAGGTGGTCGGAATTCGGATGCGGCACGGCCTCCAGCACTTCGACGACGACGATCAGGTCCGACAGCGGCGAGCCGCCGACGGTTTCGATCGTCTCGACCTGCAAACCGGCGCGGGTCAGCTTCTCCGCAAGCTCCTTTGGGTCGATGTCGTCAACCTTGACGTATTCATTCAGCCAGCTGAGCGGCACTTTCATCTTGCTTCACCTCTTCCTGCTTGATCTCTTCCTCGGCCTTCGGCGCTTCCACTTCGGGCTTCGGTTCCTCGACTGTCGGCGCTTCGACTTTCGGCGCTTCCGCCTCCGGCTTCGGTTCCTCGGCTGTCGGCTCTTCCGCCTTCGGCGCCTCCGCCTCTGGCTTCGGTTCCTCGGCTGTCGGCTCTTCGGCCTTCGGCGCCTCCGCCTCCGGCTTCGGCTCGTCCTTCTTAAGGGCCTTCTGCCACTGCGGGCCGTACTTCGGGAACTTCTCGACCGCCGAATAGACGCCGTTCGTGAACGCCACCACGTGCCCCGTCGACACGAGCCAGCCCAAGAGCTTCTCCGTCTCGGCGTCGGGCGCGATCACCGCCTTCGGCTGGCACGGATTCTCCGCGATGAACTTCGCCACCTTCGCGAGTTCGGGGATCGCGTGCTCGGCGTCGAACTCCTTGTAGTCGGTGTTCGTCACGAACTCGGGTCCGCGCGCGTCGTTGGCGCGGAAGAACTTGAGCTTGCGGTGGTGGAACGCGCCCCGGAGAGCAAAGCACATGTTGTAGGGCGCGCGCCGCTCCGCCTCCAGCGCGTCCTTCGCCGCCCACTGGAGCGGACGGACGGGGCTCTTCATCGCCATGTCGGCGGTGATCATCAAGTTCTTCGGCTGGTCGAGCATCGAGGGCAGGATCGTGCGGCGGAACTCCGCCTCCACCTGGTCGCGCGTCAGCGGCTCCGCACCCTCGGCGGCGCCCTTCTGCACGTAGACCGTCTTCTTCGTCGCGCCTTTGCGCCATTCCTCGATTGCCTCCGCGTCGCGCACCATCACGAGGCGCGAACGGTAGTCCGCCTCGCTCATACCGGGATAGCGCGTGCGGATCATCTCCTTGACCGTCGCCGCAAACTCGTGGACGTTCGGCGGCCCCAGGAGCACGCCCGACAGCCCGCACTTCGCGACGCAGTTGAAATTGCCCTTCGGCGGCTCGACCTCGATCTCCTTCGCCTCGTAGTAGTCGCCGAGGTGCGCGCTCAAGACGTGCTCCACCACGTCTTCCTGTCGCGTCGACGCAAACGAGCACGCCTTGCACTGGTGGAACGCCGCACCCGGGGCCGCGGCGCCGTCCGCGCCCTTCTTCGGCGCGATCTTCAGGAGGACCGACGAGGGATTGTCGAGGAAGAAGTAGGCCAAATCCTTCAGCTTGTAGGCGTGGTAGTCGCCCTGCAGCTTGCGGATGATGGTGCCGAGCGCCTTCGTCTCGGGCAGGATCTTCACCTCCACGTCCAGCGGCTTCGGGCGCTCGAACCGCGGCTTGTCGCCGAACCGGCGCGGCGCGGCGTTTTCGCCGCGCGGGGCGAACGGCTTGCGCGGGCCGCGTTCGAACGGCTTGTCGCCGCGCGGCGCAAACGGCTTGCGCTCCGCGCGCGGGTAGGGCTCGCTCGCCGAGCGGGCCGCGTCCTTGCCGACGGTCACCTTGGCGTCCTTCTTCGCCCAGTCGGGCGTAAAGTCGAACGACCCCAGGTCCAAGAGAGGTGTATCTGCTGTGTCCATTAACGGGTATTATACCACAAATCGGCGCGCGGCAAAAGTGCCGCGCCCTCACGCGAGGAGCGCGACGGCGTGGACGGCGATGCCGACGCCCGCGCCGACAGCGTCCATCTGCTCGTTCGTCTTGCCCTTCACGGACACCTGGCCGACGTCTACGCCCAGCAGCTGCGCCAGCCGCGCGCGGATCGCGTCGATGTGGGGCCGGAGCTTCGGCCGTTCGCAGATGACCGTCGCATCGACGTTGCCGATCCGGTAGCCCGCCGCCGCGATCTCCTCCACGACCGCCGCCAGGAGCTGCGCCGAATCCGCGTCCTTCCAGCGTGCGTCCGTATCGGGGAAGTGCGAGCCGATGTCGCCGCGCGCCGCCGCGCCGAGAAGCGCGTCGATGATCGCGTGGATCAGCACGTCCGCGTCGGAATGGCCCTTCAGCCCCGTCGCGCCCAGAATCGTCACGCCGCCGAGTACCAGCCGCCGCCCGTCTTCGAAGCGGTGCGAATCATAGCCACAGCCGATTCTCATCGCCGAATCGCCTCCAGCATCGCCGCACGGTCGGCCGCGACGCCCGTCCAGATTTCAAACGACTTCGCGCCCTGCCCGACAAGGAACTCCAGCCCGTCGGTCGCCGTCGCGCCCGCCTGCACAGCCGCCGCCGCCGTCGGCGGAAAGTCCTTCGTCGGCACGATGTCGAGGACGAACTGCCCGGGATGGAAGCAGGCGGGCGGCAGCGCGCTCGGCTCGCCCGGATGGAGCCCCATCGGCGTCGCGTTGACGACCAGGTCGGCCGCCGTCGCCGCCGCGCCCCAGACGGCCTTCTGCGCGTCGCTCGCCGTGCCGTCCAGCACGTCCAGCCCGCTCACCCGCGTGCCGAGGTTCAGCGCGTTCAGCTTGTCGACGAGCGCCGCCACCGCCGCACCGCGCAGATCCGCGACCTTCAGTTCCGCCGCGCCCTCGTAGCAGGCGCAGGCCGCGAGCGCGCTCCCCGCGCCGCCGCAGCCGAGGATGACGACCTTCTTGCCCTTGAGGCCGAACCCGTGCGCGGCGAGCCCCGTCACGAACCCGATTACGTCGGTGTTGTAGCCCGAAATCGTCCCGTCCGCCTCGAACTTCAGCGTGTTGCACGCGCCGTAGCGCTTCACCGACTCGTCGGGATGGTCCAGGAGCGGAATGACCGCAATCTTGTGCGGCACGGTGACGTTCAAGCCCGCATACCCCTCGCGCTGCTTGGCGCGGACGAACGCTTCCAGTTCCTCCGGCGCGACGTCGAATTTCTCGTACGTCGCGTCAAAGCCGAGGGCCTTGAAATTCGCCGCGTGCATCGTCGGCGAGAGCGAGTGGGCAATCGGATGCCCGATGACGGCAAACTTTTTCATGCTTGGCGAATGTTGTATTTTCTCACGAGATCGTAGGGCGTGACGTGGCCGATTTTCCCGAGTCCGCCGACCGAGGCATATGTTAGGAGCGACCCCGTGCGCGCCGCCTGCACGCGCGACGGGAGCCCCAATTCGCCCATCGCGCAGAGGATGCGCGGGAAGGAGCGGTCGCCCGCCGTTTCGGCGAAGAGCCGCTCGGCATCCGCCGCGCGGTGCGGCTGGAAGGCGATTTTCGGAATCTCGTCCGTCTCGCCCCGCAGCGCGCGGCACCGCGCCAGGATGTCGGGGACAGGCCCCGTGAAGTCGTGGAGCGAGCGGATGATCCGCACGCCCGCCGCGTGCGCGAGCGCCGTCAGTTCCGCATGCCGGAAGTCGTCTTCAAAATCGACGTAGGCAAAGCCGCGCGAGGAGAGGGCCGCCTTGAAGAACGCGATTCGTTCCGCCTCGGCGCCGTCGAAGTCGCCGCCGTCCACCGTGCGGCGGAACGTCAGGATCACCGGCACGGGCACCATCTGGGGAAATTCCGCCGCGCGCGCGCGCTCCGCCGCCGTCAGCTTGTCGACGCGCAGTTCCACGACGTCGGTGAAGTAGCGTTGCGACCGGAACTGCACCACGTCCTCCGCGAGCGTCGCGCCCGTCAGCGTCAGGCAGATGCGCGGCAAATTCGCCGCGTTCCCGATCAGCAAATCGGCGATGACAAACGACGCCACCGCCTCGACGACCGGCACCGCGCGCCGGACGATGCACGGATCGTGCCGCCCCTTCATCGCGCAGACGGCGGGCTGCAGCGTCGCCAGGTCCACGCTCGGCTGCGGCCGGAAGATGGTCGGCGTCGGCCGGAGCGCGACGCGGAAGACGATCGGCATGCCGCTCGTCCGTCCACCGAGCACGCCGCCCTGGCGGTTGGTCGCGGTCCGGACCTCGCCGTCCACGACCGTGAATGCGTCGTTGTATTCGCTGCCGGTGAGATGCGTCGCCGCGAAGCCGTCGCCGAATTCCACGCCCTTGACGCCGGGAATCGCGAAGACCGCCGCCGCAAGTTCGTTGTCCACCCCGCCGAAGACCGCGCCGCCCAGTCCCGCCGGGACGCCGCGGATCTCGCAGAGGATCGTGCCGCCGACGGAATCGCCCGCCGCGCGCGCCGCGCGGATTTCGCCGTCGGGGTCGTCGAAGTTGCCGTGGACCTGCTCGATCCGCGCCGCGACGGAAATGCCGCGTTGCGCGAGGAACTGCCGGCAGATGCCGCCGACGGCGCAGAGCCCCGCCGTCAGCCGCCCCGAATTCTCGCCGCCGCCCGTCGGGATGAAGCCGCGCTCCACCCACTGCGGGAAATCGGCGTGGCCGGGCCGCGGGATCGTCCGCTCCGCGCCGTAGTCCTTTGGGCGCGTGTCCGTGTTGGCGATGAAACCGGCGATCGTCGTGCCGTCGGTCGTGCCGTCCGCGACGCCCGCGGTGAACACCACCTCGTCCGGCTCCCGGCGCGCCGTCGACAGGTCGTCGCGCCCGGGCGCGCGCCGTTCCATGAAGGCGCGGAGCGCGGCGCGGTCGATCGCGCAGCCCGCCGGAAAGTTCGCAAGTTCAAACTCCAGGCGCGGCGCGTGGGAGGCGCCGCGCACCCTCATCTTGAGGTAGTTGCCGAACTGCGTGCAGGGATTCATCGCCGCCGTCGTCCGTCACTTCATCATCAGCGCGGCGAGCAGCTTCGTGAACCGCGCGCCGTCCGCGACGGGCGAGCCCTCGGCGATCAGCGCCGAATCGTAGAGGAGCGCGACCGCGTCGGAGAGCGCCGCACCCTCCAGCGTCGCGAGCTTCCGGACGAGCGGATGCGCCGCGTTCACCTCCAGGATGCGCTTCTCGTCCGGCACGTCCTGCTTCATCGCGCGCATCATCCGCACCATCGACGGCGGCAGGGAATATTCCTTCGCGACGAGGCAGCACGGCGAATCGGTGAGCCGCGTCGAGACGCGCACGTCCGACACCTGCTCGGCCAGCTCCTTCTTGACCGCCTCCAGGAACGGCTTCAGCTCGCCCGCCGCCTTCTCGTTCGCCTCCTTCTCCGCCTTCTGCTCGGCCTCGCTGCCGAACTGCACGTCGCCCTTGGCGATGTCGACGAACTTCTTGCCGTCGAACTCCCGAAGCGACTCGGTGAGATACTCGTCCACGGGGTCGCAGAACAGGAGCACGTCGCACCCGTGGCGGCGCGCGGCCTCCAGCTGCGGGGCCTTGCGCGCGTCGTCCTCGCGCTCGGCGCAGATGTAGTAGATGTCCTTCTGGTCCGCCGCCATGTCCTTGACGTAGTCTTCGAGGAAGACGCGCTTTCCGGCATCGCTGCGCGCGGTCGGATACTTGAGGAGCTTCTTGAGGCGGTCGGCGTGCTCCCAGTCGGTGTGCACGCCTTCCTTCAGCACCGCGCCGAACGCGCCGAAGAACGCGTCGTAGCGATCGCCCTTCTTCTTGAGGTCTTCGAGCGTCGAGAGGATCTTCGACGTGACCGCGCTCTTGATCTTCGCAATCACCGCGTCGTCCTGAAGCATCTCGCGGCTGACGTTGAGCGGCAGGTCGCTCGAATCGACGACGCCCTTGACAAACCGCAGCCAGCTCGGCAGCAGCATCTCGATGTCGTCGCCGATGAACACGTTGCGCACGTAGAGCGACAGCCCCCGCTTCTGCTGCGGCATGAAGAGGTCCATCGTCGCCTTCTTCGGCAGGAAGAGGAGCGCCTTGAACTCGACCGCGCCTTCGCCCGAGAACGGGATCGTCTCGAAGGGGCCGTCGTAGTCGTGGGTGAAGTGCTTGTAGAATTCCTCGTATTCCTCCGGCTTCACGTCCTTTTTCGCACGCTTCCAGAGGGCCACCATCGTATTGAGCGGCTTCGCCTCGCGTTCCTCGCGGCGCTTTTTGTCCTCGTCCTTCTCGTCCGTCGGCACGTCCACCGTGCGGAACTTGATCGGGTAGGCGATGAAGTCGGAATACTTCTTCACGAGGTCCTGCACGCGCCAGTAGTCAAGATACTCCTCCTGGCCCTCGCGGAAGTGAAGCATGATCGACGTGCCCGCGTCCGCGCGCTCGGCGTCGGCGATCGTGTAGCCGCCCGACATGTCCGACTCCCACATGAACGCGGCGGAACCGCCGCGCTTGCGGGTGACGACGCGCACCTTGTCCGCCACCATGAACGCCGCGTAAAAGCCGACGCCGAACTGGCCGATCAACTCGGGCAGCGCGTCGCCGCCTTTCTCCTTCAGCGCCTGGCGGAACGCCTTGGTGCCGGAGCTCGCGATGGTGCCGAGGTTCTTTTCGAGGTCGGCCGCGTCCATGCCGATGCCGTTGTCGGTGATCATCATCGTTTTCGCGGTCTTGTCAACGGCGATTTCGATGGCCCATTCGGGGTTGTCGGCGACGAGTTCCTTGTCGGTGAGCCCGAGGTATTTCGCGCGGTCGATGGCGTCGGAGGCGTTGGAAATCAGCTCGCGGAGGAAGATTTCCTTCTTCGAGTAGAGTGAATTGACGACGAGATCGAGCATTTCCGCGATCTCGGCCTTGAACTGACTGGTCTTCTTTTCCATAAGTGGCGGATAGTATATCACATTCACGCCCCTTCGAGGGCATGAAAAAAGCAGGCGAATCCTTCGCGCATATGGCGGAGGGCCAGGCTCAAGGCTGGCGTATCCCCCGACGAGCGAAGCGAGGAGCTTTCGCGCAGCGAAAGTCGCTAGCGGGGGCGCATCCGTAGGACGGCGCCAGGCTCAAGGCTGGCGTATCCCCCTCGGCCGGAGGCCGAGCCCGAAGGGCGCGCTAGCGGGGGTGCGTCCGTAGGACGACGCCAGGCTTTTTCTTTTGCCCTGCAGGCCCAA
>JAFPYE010000167.1 GCA_017412325.1 Kiritimatiellia bacterium
GCGATTGAGGAACGGACAGGCAATGGTCGAGTACATGCTCGCCTTCTGCACGCTCTTGGTCGTGGTCGCCGCGATGGGCTGGTTGCTGTCCGCGGCGCGGCACAACGTGGCGCGCACGGAAGCGCTGGTCAGTTCGGACTATCCATAGAAAGGAACGACGCAACATGATGAAGAAGTTGAGGAAGGGCCAGACGATGGTGGAGTACATCATCATCGTGTGCCTGATCGCCATCTCGCTGATCGCGGTCTTCTCCTACCTGAGCCGTGCAATCGGCAAGAAGGCGGCGGGCGCGGCGGGCGCGCTGTCCGAGCAGGAAGGCGAGTCGGCCAAGAGCGCGGCCAACGCCATCGGCGAGGAATCCCTCAAGGAGCTGGGCGAAGACTGACCGTGCCGCGCGCACGCGAGGGGTTGAGGAACGGCCAGGCGATGATCGAGACGGTCCTCGCCCTCATTTTCCTCACCCTCATCTTCTTTGTGGCGTTCTTGTTCTCGCAGATGCTGCAGGCGCGGACGCTTCTGGACCATGCCGCCGCGCGGGCGGCGCGGGCACGCGCGGTGGGGCTCTCCAATTTCATGTGCACCAAGTCGGCGCGGGTGGCGATGATCCCCGTGGCGGGCAAGCGCCTGTGGCCGGCGGGCGCGGTTGACGAGATGGCGCGCGTGCCGATCTACATGGAGTCGGAGCATGGCGCGCGCGCGGCGGCGATTCTCGACTACGACCGCTGGCACACGACCGATCTCGAACTGAACGAAGGCGACATGATCGACGCGCGGGTGCGGATGCGCGCGGACGGCTGGTCGATGGACGGATCGGCCCAGATCGAATCCCACTATCCGCTCTACATGGTGCACGGAAGCCGATGAAGCGCAAGGGACAGGTGGCCGTCTATCTGGCGATGATCCTCGTGGTCATCTGCGTGCTGGCGCTCCTGAACGTCGACACGTTCGTGACCGTGCGCGCGAAAAACCGCCTCCAGAACGGCGGCGACGCGGCGGCGCTGGCGGCGGCGCACAAGCAGGGCGCGCTCATCAACGAGATCGGCCGCCTGAACGTCGACCACCTCCTCGCGGCGCTCGCGGGCGACTCCAACCGCTGCGAACGGATCGTCCTTGAACAGCGGCGGCTCTGCCTGCTGGGGCCGGTCGAGGCGCTGCGCCTCGCGAACGAGGCCGCGAAGAGGAACGGCCTGCCGGTGCAGGAGGATTTCGCGACGATCCTGCGCGACCACGTGAACGACATCCGCACGCTCTACGCGGACGGCAGCGGAGAGGGCGATCCCTATCCCGAGTCCTATCCCGGCGCGTGGACGGACTATGCGACGGCCCTCCTGAACGTGGTGAACGAAGGGCTGGCGACGGCGCCCGACAACATCGAATTCTACAATGCGACGGCCGGACATACGCTGCTGACGCGCGCGTTCTACATGGCGATCGCAAGCGGGGACTGGTGCTGGTTCCATTTCAACGACGAGGCGCTCCTGCACAACTACACGAGCTACCGGAACTGGAGCCCGTTGCCGGAGGTGGACCGGAATTCGATGGAGAACTGCGAGGTCTTCTCCCTCCACCTCGCGGCGCGGCAGACGGCGCTCACCGACGTCTTTCCGCCGGACGAGATCAAGACGCTCGTCGAGCGTTTCACCGACCGGAAATTCGAGAGTCTGTCCACTGTCGACGCGGAAACCGGCGAGGTGGACCTAGGGCTGCTCGACGACGGCGATCAGACCTGGTTCTTCTTCGACACGTCGGCCTGGCGGCCGTGGTTCGACGGGCTGCGGCTCGCGGACGACGAGAACGGCGCCGCGTTCCCGATCCTGGGCGAAATCAAGGAGGCGTACAACGTCCGGGGCTGCGCGGCGATCTGCCGCTGCTGCCGCACGGTGGAGGCGTCGGCGCTGGAGACCACCTCGACGCTGACCTGGTCCGCCGCCGCCAAGCCGTTCGGCACGGTGGAGGACCTGTCCGGGCTGGAGGGCGACGTGACGGCCCTCCGGCGCTTTGTCGTGCCGTGCCTGGCGGAGACGCGGCTCGTGGCGCTTGACTCGGTCGGCGGCGCGAATCTGGCGACGGCCGACATCGCGTGGGTCCACCACCTGCGCCACCACCTCGGCGTCTATCTGCAGCGCGGGCCGTCGGCGGTGCGGAATGACTGCTTCTATTGCCGTCAGCTGAAGACGTGGGAGCGCGCCTCTTTCCGCAAGGACGGCATTCGCTGGCTCAAGTACAACGCGGGGCTGTGCGTCCGGGGCACGGGCGGCGGCGGCGGTACCGGGGGAACGCCGCATGGGCACTAGGTTCCGCAACGGCCAGGCGTTCGTCGAGATGGCGATCGGGATGCTGGCGCTCGCGCTGGTGCTGGCGGCGCTCTTCGGCTTTGCCGACTTCATCCGCTGCTCGCTGAACCAGCAGCGGCGGCTGCGCGCCCAAGCGGGGGTGTCCGCGATGGGGTCGATCGGCGGCGACGGCGCCTTCGCGAGCGCGGCGGACGCGGACATGGTCGAGGTGGAGCCGCTGGCGGCGGACTACGTCTTCGGCACCCGGTCGGTGCAGGTCGAGGAATCGGTGTATCTGCCCGCGCTGGGGATCGACGCGGCATTTTAGGAGAAAGGAAAGCAAAGATGAAGAAAAATCCGTTTGCGGAACGCCTCGCCGCGTTTGTCGGAAAGTTGAAGGAAGCGGGCGTCGAGGTGGCGCTCGTGTGCGGCGAGGCGAACGTCAAGGCGCTGACGGGCGTCGACTGCGACAACGCCTGCCTGAAGGTGACGGTCGCGCCGGAAGGGCGCGCGCCGGGCGTCGTCTTCTACACCGACTTCCGCTA
>JAFPYE010000022.1 GCA_017412325.1 Kiritimatiellia bacterium
ATATTTCGACAGGAATTTCTGCACTTTAGTAGGTCAAGCGCACGCCAACCGTGCCGCGGAAGCGATCGTAGTCGTACATGTGGTTGCGCGAATCGCCGCCGGTGGTCTTCTCGGTCTGGTACTCGATGCGGCCAAAGAGGGTGACAAAGCGGTTGACCGTGTAGTTGACGCCGGCACGGAACGTCCAGATGTCCTCGTCGTAGTCATAGTTGCTGGCCTGCGTATACTCGTTCGACTCGCGACGGTAGGCCATGTCAAGCGACGTCGTAACCTTGCCGCGCACGAAGCTCTTGGCCGCGCCCGCACTGGCGGTGTAGACCTTCATGGCCGTGCCGTAGTAGCGCTCCGACGGCTGGTAGTAGCTCGAGCCCAAGAGCATAAAGCTCAGGGTGTCGGATGCCTTCCACTGCGACGAGACCTGGTAGGTGAAGCCATTCAGCGTCTTGGCGCCGCCGCCGTACTTGAAGCGCGACCAGCCGCCCAACGCACGGTAGGTGATCTTCTCGGTCGCATGGGAGGCGATACCGCCCATGACCGTCACGCCGCGCGAGTCGCTGTCGATGTTGCGGCCGACAGTCGTGTTCCGGCGATGCTCGCTGTTGTCCTGGTCATACCACTGGTAGTTGGCCTGGACGATGAAATCGGTCCACTTCGTCGGCGCATAGCCCGCCTCGACACCCGCCACCGTGCGCTTCCAGCCGTAGAGGTGCGCATACTTGTGGACGTCGTTGTCGTAGTCGAGGTAGTAGTAGCTGCCGAGAACCGACGCATGCCAGTACTCGTTCAGGCGACGCTCGAGGACGCCGTTCGCGGTGAATTCCTTGCGATCGCGCCCGACGCCGCGGCCGCCGTGGTTGGACATGTCGTCATCCTGCGCGACCTGCATGAAGCTTTCCTTGAACATGAAGCGCCAGCCGGCCTCGTCCAGTTTGGAGTCGGCCCAGTCGAACTGCAGGCTCTCGCCGTAGCTCGACGAGTTGAGCTGGTTGACGTACTTGTTGTAGGCGTGATACTGGTAGTAGACGTTGCCGACGACCTTCCAATTGTCGGCCAGGTACTCCAGCGAGACGCCGGGATGAACCACCCACTGCGAACCCGCCTTCGAATGCTTCGTCGAGTCGATGTTCGAGTCGTAGGTGTACGAGAGCGAGACATAGGGCTTGAGCGTCATGCGCTGGCCGATCTTGATGCCCTGCGGACGATCCATGACATCGGCTGTCGCCACCAGGGATGCGAGCGCGAGAGCGGAAAAGGCGAAATATCTTGCTTTCATCTCTATCCTCCAAATTCAATTGCCGTTAGTCAACCGTCTGCCAGGGGTAGCCGCCGGATTCGCCGCGGGGAATCGACGGGTTCCACGGCACATCCTCCTGCGTACGCGGAACGACGTCGTTGGCCTTGTAGCCTTCGTTGCCAAACTGTTCGCTCGCGATACGCGACGCATCCGTGACCGGCGTGCCGATGCCCGCCAGGTCGCCGAGCAGCGAATCCATCGACTGCGGCCCTGCCACGCGCAGAACCAGCTCGGGGCTCACCGACTCGCCGGCATCCGCCGCGCCCAGCATCGGCTCGTAGCTCTGCGGCTGGCCCTCGCCCATCGCCGCCGGCATCCATTCGCTGCTGGCGACCGCACGCACATTTTCCGGAAGGGTCGAGACGATCGATTCGCGCAAGTCGGCCGGCGAGCCGTTGGAGGCGGCCAGGAACATCAGCGCGGCAAACGTGTCGCGGACGCCCGAGTTGTCGCTCGACGCATTCCGCTCCGCAATCGTCTTCATCGTGCTTTCGACGATCCGCACGAAGTCGGCGTCGGACATGCTGGGATTGGACGACCGGCTGAAGAGGTCGTTGGCAAACCGATCGTTGACCGCCGGCAGCGCCTCCGGCGGAACCGTTGCGTACACTTCGGCCAGCAGGTTGGGGAGGTTGCCCGGCTGCGCGCCCGCCAGCGCCGCCGCGTTCGCATTGACATAGGCGGCCGCCTTCTCCTCCGGCGAGCCCGGCATCTTGCCGATCGCCTCGTTGACCTTCGCGAGGAACACGACCTGGTTCGTCGCCGACATCTGCCCGACAATCTCGGTCATCTTGGCCGGGTTGCTCACCGCTTCGCCAATCTGGCTGCTGGCATCCGCCAACGAGAGCTCCTTCCCCTTTTCCTGCGCCCACGCCACCGTGGCGAAGAGCGCCAGGCCGATCATCAGTAGTTTCTTCATTTTTCTTTCCTTTCAGTAATTCAGTTTGAAAATCAATACCACGACTCGGGCACCCAGACGACATCGCCCGCCCGGAGCGCAATGTCCTTCTCGACCCGGCCTTCCTTGCCGATCTCGTTCAGGTCCACGATGGTAATCGTCTTCGACCCGTCCTTCTCGCAGCGCGTGATGCGGATCTGGCCCTTGTTCGCGAACGGCCGCAGGCCGCCGGCCGCCTGCAGGACCTTCGTCACCGTCAAGTCCATCGTCGGCGGCATGTTCACGGGCCCCGGCGAGGCCACCTCGCCCAGCACCGTCACCGTCCCCCAGGGGCTGACGCCCGTCTTGCCGTCGAACGGCGCGAACGTCACCGTCAGCTGCGGCTGCTTGATGTAGTACTCGTACGCCTTCATCAGCTTGTCCTTGAGGACGTCGAGCGTCAATCCATCGCACAGCACGGGCTTGTCCAGCAGGTACGGCAGGATGATTTCGCCGTTCTGGTCCACCTGCGCCTGCATCGTCACCGGCTGCTGGCCGACCGAACTGACCTGAACGATGACGACGACGCCGGGCCGCACGCGCGGCTTGCCGTCGTTGTACGTCGCCGCCGCATCCGCCAGCGCCGAATTGTCGCTGCGGTCCGAGCCATCGTCAAACAGGCCGGACAACGCGTCGCCAATGGTCTCGCAGCCGCAGAAGCACAGGCATGCGACCATCAAAATCGCAAAATGAAACGATAGTCTTCCCATAATCGTCGTATATTATATCGAATTTGTCCTCTCCTCGTCAATAGCGACTTTGCGCTTTTCTTCCCCCAAATGGCGGAAGCGGACGTGCCGTGCGTCCGGCGGGATCAGCCCGCCCGCCCGTTCCGGCCATTCGACCGCCAGAATCGCCCCTTCCGCCAGGTAGTCCTCCCAGCCAATCGCCACCACGTCGTCCTCGCCGTTCAGCCGGTAGAGGTCCATGTGAACGAGAAAGTTCCGCTCGCCGCGATGCTCCTGCACGATGCAGAAGGTCGGCGAGGTGACGCGCCCCTTCACGCCGAGCGCCGCCGCAAGCCCCTGCGTGAACGTCGTCTTGCCCGCGCCGAGGTCGCCTTCGAGGCAGACGACGTCGCCCGGCTTCAGTTCCGCCGCGAATTCCCGCGCGAGCGCCCAGGTCGCCTCGACCGAATCGACTTCAAACAAGCCCTTCATCCTTCAGCTCCGCAAAGCACCGTTCGATGTAGCGCGGCGAAAAGGCCGCGCTGTGCGGCATCGCCACGAGGTGGCGGCACCCGTCCCACAGGCCGCGCCGCACCGCGCCGCCCTTGTTGAGCGCCGTCGGTTCGCCCTTGAACACGTCGAGGTACGCGCCCGCGAGCCGTCCCGACTCGAGCGCGGCCCGGAGCGCCGCTTCGTCCACCGCGTTGCCGCGTCCGACATTGACGACGACGCACCGGCGCGGCAGGCGCGCAATCAATTTCGCATTCAGGAAGTCGTCCGTCCCCGTATCGCTCGGCAGCGCGAGGATGAACCAGTCCGCGTCCTTCGCCGCGCGCGGCAGATCCGCCGCGTTCTTCCGCGTGAAGCCCCGGACCGTCACGCCGAGCGCGGAGAGCTTTTCGCCGATGGCCGTGCCGATCCGCCCGTAGCCCGCGACGACCGCCGTCGTCCCCTTCACCTCGTAGCAGACGCTCCCGAAATTCGCGCGCGGCCAGATCGGCGGCTTGACCGCGAAGAAGCCGCGCGCCCACGCGAGGCAGAACGCCGCGACCGATTCCGCGATGATTTCGCCGTGGAACGCGCCGAAGTGGACGTTCACGTGCGCGGGCGCGTCGCGCCACGCGACGAGCTCGCGTCCCGCCGCCGGCGTCGCGAGCACGCGCAGGCGCGGTGCGCGCGCGAACCATTCCTTCTTGAACTCCCAGACGATCGCATGCGTCGCGCGCGGCAGTTCCCTCAGGAACGCGGACGCGCTCGTGACGCGGCGCACCATGTCGCCCGGCGCCACCGCCGCGCGCAAGAAACGAAGTGCCTTCGCGTCGACGCGAAAGCACGCTTCGGGCCATTCCAGCCAAACGAGAATCCGTTTATTCGTCAAGTTTCCCCTTGTAGGTCACGCGGCGGATCTTGCCGACCGACGTGCGCTCCAGCGGCTCCTTGTAGACGACGACTTTCCGGACGCGCTTGTATTCCGCGAGTTCCTGGCAGCGCTCGTGCACCGCCTTGACGGTCGCCTTCTCCAGCTCCGCCCAGTCGGGCAGCTGGCCGCCGTTCTTCGCCTTCCACCAGTCCTCGTCGGGATGCGCGATGGCGCCCACCTTCTCGCCGGGCACGCCGCCCTCGGTGTAGCCCAGCACGAGGATGTCCGCGATCGACGGCTCCTTGGCGATGCAGTTCTCGACTTCCTCCGGGTCGATGTTCTTGCCCTCGCGATTGACGATGAGCGCCTTCTTGCGGCCGCGGATCGCGATGACGCCGCGCGCGTCGATGGACGCCAGGTCGCCCGTCATGAACCAGCCGTCCTCGGTGAACGCCTCCTTCGTCGCCGCCGCGTTGTGGAAGTAGCCCTTCATGACGATGGGGCCCTTGATCTGGAGCTCGCCGACGCCCGCCTCGTTCGGCTGGTCGATGCGCACCTTGATGCCGCTGATGGGCAGACCGATCGTCCCGACCGCGCCGAGCTCGGGCGTGCAGACGCTGACGACCGGCGCGCATTCGGTGAGGCCATAGCCCTCGAGGAAGCGGATGTGCATCCGGTTGAAGCCCTGGAGCACGTGCGGCGGGCACGGCGCGCCGCCGGTGATCATGAAGCGCAGCCGCCCGCCGAGCCGCAGCTTCACGCTGTGGTAGATGGGACCGCGCAAGCCGATCTTCATCAGGAAGCGCGCCGCCTTCGACTTCTTCAGGTTCTCGTCGATCTTCTCGTAGATCTTCTCCGCGAGGAGCGGCACCGCCATCAGAAGCGAGGGCCGGAGCGTCTTGATGTCCGCGACGACGGTCCGCAGCGACTGCATGAAGCAGATCGACGCGCCGACGACCATCGGCACGACGAAGTTCGTCGTGAACGAGAACGCGTGGAAGAGCGGCAGCACCACGAAGAACGAATCGTTCGAGCCGACCTTGATCCGGCCGTTGCCGGTGAACGAGACGAGCGCGCCCGCGCTGTCGTGCAGGAAGTTCGAGTGCGTCAGCATCGCGCCCTTCGGCTTGCCCGTCGTGCCCGACGTGTAGATGATGGAGGCGACGTCCATTCCGTCCGCCTCGTTCACATCGTACCACTCGCCGCCGTCGCGGATCATGAGCGACTTGATGCCCACGACGTCCGCCTGGGCGATCTTCTGGCCGTTGAAGATGACGCCGTCGGTGATGACGATGCCGCGCAGCTTCGGCAGGCGCGGCGCGATCTCGATGAACATCCTCAGGTGCGCCTTGTCCGTCGTGACGACCGTCACCTCCGCGTCGTTGAGGATGTATTCGACTTCCGCCGGCTTGAGCTTCGGGTCGACCGGCACGACCGCGAGCCCCGCGCCCGCCTGGGCGAGATAGCTGACCATCCAGAGCGGATGGTTGGGCAGGATGATCGCGACATTCTCCTCGCGTGGCTTCAGGCCGAAGCGCGTGGCATAGCCCTCGGCGGTCTCGCGCACGTCCTGGAGGAACCGGCTCCAGGTCTTGAATTGCCACATTCCGTCCTCGCACCACCGCAAGGCGGGTTGGTGCGGGATGCGCATCGCGCAGCTTTCCAACAGTCCTCGAATTGTCATAACGCTCCGATGTTAGGTCTATCGAATGTTCGTATTATATCACAGAGCCGCTCTCCCCCGCAAGATGGCGCGCGCCGATCGTCAGAACATGCCGCCGTTGACGGCGATGACCTGGCGCGTCACATACGCCGCGCCGTCCGAGAGGAGATAGGCGACGAGCGAGGCGACTTCCTCGGGGCGGCCGAACCGCCGCATCGGGATCGCCTTCTTCACCTCGTCCACCGCCTCGGGGACGAGGGAGCCGATCATCTCCGTCTCGATCACGCCGGGCGCAACCGCGTTCACGGTGATGCCGCGCTTCGCAAGCTCCACCGCAAGCGCCTTGACCGCGCCGATGATGCCCGCCTTCGCCGCCGAGTAGTTGACCTGCCCGCGGTTGCCCGCAATCCCGCTCACCGACGAGAGCGCGACGATCCGCCCGCGCACGCGGCCCGTGACCATCGGCAGCACGCACGGCTTGAGGACGTTGTAGAAGCCGGTCAGGTCGGTGTCGATCACCCGGTCCCACTCGTCGTCCTCCATCGCCGGGAACGCGTTGTCGCAATTGACGCCCGCGTTGAGGACGACGCCGTAATAGGGGCCGTTCGCGGCGATGTCCGCCTCGAGCGCCGCCTTCGCCGCCGCGCGGTCGGCGATGTCGAACTGCAGGTCGGTGCCGCCCGACTTCACCGAGTGGGTGATGACCTGATACCCTTCCGCCGTCAGCGCCTCGGCAATCGCCTTGCCGATGCCGCGCGACGAACCCGTGACCAAGACTCGCTTCATGTCGTTTTCTCCCGTGAAAGCCTTCATGGCGGTAGTATATCACATTCCGCCGCGCGCCGCGGCGCGCGCGGTCATCTGTGTCGCGTAGTTTTCAAAAGCGGAAAATTTGTAGTTAGCAAAAGCGGAATGGGTTTCAGCTCCTTTTCACCTTCGGATTGGTCGTGAAGACCACCTGAGGAACGGTCGACAGATCGGGCTTGTTGAGGACGAGCGAGATCG
>JAFPYE010000168.1 GCA_017412325.1 Kiritimatiellia bacterium
GTTCGCGCCCGCGAAGTCGCCCGAAAAGACGTTCGGCGCCATTGAAAAAGCGTTCTCGAAACTGGGCGAGACCGACTACCGGCTGGGACAGCTGACGGTCCACGACCCCGACCGGCTCTTTGCGCCCCTCAGCGTCTTGAACGACCTGCGGCGGGATCTGGTGGAGAAGCTGGACGCCGAACGCGAACGGGCGCGCCAGGAGAAGCTGGAACGCGCGCTCGCGGACGCGCCGGAACCGCCGTGCGCGGCGGATGTGCCGCGCCGCGTGCTCAAGTTGCGCGCCGGACAGCCGGTGCCGACGGGCGCGTGGGACGAAGTCGTGGTGCTGATTGGCGAAGAGACGGTTCCAGACGACTTGCCGGCGGCTTCCGCGGCGGTGCGGCTGGCGCTGCCGGTCTACACGCCGGAGCCGTCGTTCAACCGGCTGCGGACGGCGGTCAAGCGGTTCCTGCGCGCCAGCTACGACCGATGGGAGGCGAGCGACCTCGCGACGCTGCGGATGCTGAAGCAGCTGGGCGTCGCCGACGTGACGGGCGACTGGACGCTCTACGCGTTCAACGCGAGCGCGCTCGCAAGTCTGTCGGCGCTCGGCGTGCGGCGCTTTGTCGCCTCGCCGGAGAACGGCGCGGAGAACGTTGCGTTTCTGGCGGAGAGCGGCTGTGCCGTCGAGTTCCTCGCGCAGCAGGCGACGCCGCTCTTTCTGTCGCTCACCGAGCCCGCCGCGCCAGCGGACGGACTCGCCGTGTTCCGGCTCGGGCGGCTGTGGGTGACGACAAGGGCCGTGCCGCGCGTCTTCACGCCGCCGTCCGGCGCGCCCGTGCGCATCGACCTCAGCTGGAATCCTGCCTAAAACGTCAGAAATTTTGATATACTATTCCAACCATGGAGATTTTGGCCACTGTTGGATATGTTGCACTGTGCGTGCTCCTGTTCTCGCTCGCGATTGCGATTCACGAGTTCGGGCATTTCATCGTCGCGCTGAAGCTGGGCTTGCGCGTCGAGCGCTTCTCCCTCGGCTTCGGCCCCGCCATCTGGAAGAAGACCGTCAACGGCGTTGAATATCGCCTCAGCTGGATTCCGCTCGGCGGCTACGTCTCGATTCCCGACGTCGATCCCGAGGGGACGAAGGCGCTGGAAGGCGAGAAGACGGACGGCGCGGCCGAACCGCCGCGCGCGGCGATCCCGGCGTGGAAGGAAATCCTCGTCGCGCTGGCGGGCCCGGCGATGAACCTCGTCCTCGCGGTCGTGCTGGCGGTCGTCCTCTCGCTCGTCCCCGGCGCGAACTTCGGCGAGCTGCCGGCGGTCGTCGGGCAGGTGCTGCCGGACGGCCCGGCGGCGGCGGGCGGAATGCGCGCGGGCGACAAGGTGCTCGCGGTCGGCGGCAACCCGGTCGCGACCTGGACGGAGATGGTGACGGAAGTTCAGCTGACGGACGGCCGGGAAACGGAATTCCGGGTCGCACGCGACGGCGGCGAGCTGACGCTCCGGATCGCGCCCGCGCGGGACGCGACGACCGGCGCCTGCTACATTCTGGCCCTGAGCGAAACGAACCAGACGGCGCGCTGCGCGATGTGGATGCCCGCGCGCAATCCGCTCAAGCAGCTTGCGTTCGACGCCAAGCAGATCTTCCGCGTCCTGAAGGGGCTCGTCACGCCGAAGGAAATGAAGGCGACGGGCAAGGCGCTCGGCGGCCCCGTGATGATCGCCGAGCAGATCTACGCGACGGTTCGCCGCGACGTCTGGGACGGGCTGGGCTTCCTCCGCTTCCTCAACGTCAACCTGGCGATCCTGAACCTGCTGCCGATTCCCGTGCTGGACGGCGGGCTGATCCTCTTTGCGCTCGTTGCGCTCGTCTTCCGCCGCCGCGTGCCGGAAAAGGTCGTCGCGGCGCTTTCGATGGCGTTCATGTATGCGCTCCTTGCGCTGATGGCGTTTCTCATTTTCCGCGACAGCGCCCGTTCGTGGCGCATCCACACCTACAAGCCGGAGGTCGTCAATGAAGCGGCAACGCCCGACCCGCAGCCTTAGCGTCGGCGGCGTGGCCGTCGGCGGCGGCGCCCCCGTGAGCGTGCAGACGATGGCGAACGTCGATCCGCACGACGCGGCCGCGCTGGCGGCGCAGATCGAACGCTGCGCCGCGCTCGGGTGCGACCTCTACCGGCTGACGGTGCCGGATCTCGCGGCCGCGCGGACGCTGGGCGAGGTGCGCAAGGTTTCGCCGCTGCCGCTCGTCGCGGACATCCATTTCGACTACGAATGCGCGCTCGCGGCGCTCGCGGCGGGCGCGGACGCGCTGCGGCTCAACCCCGGCAACATCGGCGGGCGGGACCGCGTGCAGGCCGTCGCGCGCGCGGCAAAGGCGAAGGGCGTGCCGATCCGCATCGGCGTGAACCTCGGCTCGCTCGAAAAGGGGCTGCGCGCCGACCTGGACGCGGGCCGGACGACGGTGCCGGAGGCCCTTTGCGCGTCGGCGCTCGGCCACCTGAAGCTGTTGGAGGACGAGGGCTTCTTCGACGTCGTCCTCTCCGCGAAGGCGTCGGACGTGGAGACGACGATCGCCACCTACCGGCTTCTGGCGGAACGGAGCGACTGCCCGCTGCACGTGGGCGTCACGGAGGCGGGGACGTTCCTGCCGGGGACGGTGCGCAACGCGGTCGCGCTCGGCGTCCTCCTCGCGGACGGCATCGGCGACACGATCCGCGTGTCGCTGACGGCGGAGCCGGAGAAGGAGGTGCGCGTCGGGATGGAGATCCTGCGCGCGCTGGGCCTCAAGCCGCGCGGCCCTGCCATCACGTCGTGCCCGACGTGCGGGCGGACGAAAGTCGATTTGCAGCGCGTCGCGGCGGAGGTCGAGACGGCGCTGGAGGCCTACGCGGCACAGGCGCCGCGGAAGGTTTTGCCCAAGGTCGCGGTGATGGGCTGCGTCGTGAACGGCCTCGGCGAGGCGAAGGGCGCGGACATTGCGCTGTGCGGCGGCACGGGCGAGTTCGTCCTGTTCGTCAAGGGCGAGCCGGTCGGAAAGGTTTCGGAAGCGGAGGCGGTCAGAAAGGTGCTGGACTATGTGGATTCTCTATGACAATGTCGTGACAATCATGGTGGCGGCGGTCGCGTGCGCGTTCGCGTGGCTGTTCGGCGGAACGATTGCGGACGTCCTCACCCCGGTGGTGCCGTGGCTGTTCGCGATCCTGCTGGAGCTGATGCTGTGCTTCCCGCAGCGGCGTCCGGGCGAGACGACCTACGAGGCGCGCGAGCGCGTGTGGCAGGCGCTCAAGCGCGATCCGCTCACGTGGGTCGTCGTCGGCTTCCTCGCGCTGCTGGCGGTTCCGTTCTTCAACGCGGGGCTGTGCGAGGCGTGCGACTACGCGGCGATCCAGTTCGGGGGCGCGGATCCGGCGCCGCCGATCCCGTTCATCCCCTACTGCGTCAACCGCCT
Source organism: Kiritimatiellia bacterium (assembly GCA_017412325.1). Lineage (GTDB taxonomy): Bacteria > Verrucomicrobiota > Kiritimatiellia > RFP12 > UBA1067 > UBA1067. The sequence goes on from JAFPYE010000168.1 coordinate 3,434, forward strand.
CCACCACATGAACGTCGTGATGTGGTTCGTGCCGGCGCTGACGGCGATGCTGGCGGTGAAGCATGCGCTGTGCAAGCGCGGCAAGCGGCTGTTCGTCGAGCTGGTCGTCTGGAACGGCGTCGCGCTGGCGGCGATCGGCTTCCTGCAGCAGGTGACCGGCGCCGCGGCGCCGCTCTGGATCGACACGCCCGGCGTCCAGGCGTATTTCTTCTCGACGTTCGGCTACCCCAACATGGGCGGCGACTACTTCACGACGCTCTTCGGGCTCGCCGTCGGGCTGTGGCGCTGGAACCTCGATTCGATTCGCGCCGAGCGGCGCGCGCGCGGCGACGACAAGGTGCTGGAGGCCAACCACGCGAAATTCTGGCGGCGGCACTACCACCTGATCCCCGCAGCGATCTTCTTCGTCGCGGCGCTGACGACGCTCTCGCGCGCCTCCATCATCCTCGTGACGCTGCTGGCGGTCGTGTTCGCCGCCCATTCCTTCGTGTTCGCCTTTGCGCGGATGAAGCGCGAGAAGCGCGTGCGGGCGAGCGCGCTGGGCTTCCTGGCGCTGGTGGGCGTCGTGCTCTGCCTCGTGCTCTTCACGCCGGAGGACCTCCAGCGCGAGGTGGATACGCTCAACACCAGCGAGGTGCTGGACCGCGTGACCGGCAAGGGGCAGTACCACGCGCGCGTCGCGACCGAAATCTGGAAGGACCACCCGCTCTTCGGTTGCGGCGGCTGGGGCTACAAGCACCTGTGCCTGACCAAGATGACCGACAAGGAGCTGCGCAACATCCAGATTTCCGGCGGCATCAACGTGCACAACGACTATCTGCAGTTCCTCGCCGAGCACGGGATCGTGGGCTTTGGCTGCCTGGTCGCGATCGTGATCCTGCTCCTCGCCCCGGTCTGCGGCGACCTGCAGAAGATGGCCCGGTCGGTCCGCTTCCTCCCCGCCAAGGAGCAGCCGCCCCGTCCGGTTTCGCTCTTCATCGTGCCCGCGCCTGTCTTCTGCATCCTGATGACGGCGACGGCGACGTTCATCCACGGCTTCGGCGACTGCCCGCTGCGGAGCCCCGCCGTGCTGACGCTCTTCTTCGCGTCGCTCGCGGCGATGGACGGCTTCATGCCGCACATCCAGGCGAACCCGGAGGAGGAAGCCGCCCGCCATCGTCGCCGCCGTCACCATCATCGCCACGGCGACCGTCCGCGCCACCACTGATTTCAAGGGAGAACGAACATGCTGAAAGTCAACGAGAACTATTCGCGCATCCAGGCGAGCTACCTCTTCACCGAGATCGCCCACCGCGTTGCCGCGCACCAGCAGGCGAACCCGGACGCCCGGATCATCCGTCTCGGGATCGGCGACGTGACCGAGCCCCTGTGCCCGGCGGTCGTCGCGGCGCTCCACCAGGCGGTGGACGACGAGGCGGGCCGCGCGAACTTCCACGGCTACGGGCCGGAGCAGGGCTACGCGTTCCTGCGCGAGGCGGCGGCGAAGGCGGACTTCCAGGATCGCGGCGTGGACATCGCGGCGGACGAGATCTTCGTCTCGGACGGCGCGAAGTGCGACTGCGGCAACATCCAGGAGCTGTTCGGGATGGACGTCAAGATCGCGGTCGGCGACCCCGTCTATCCCGTGTACGTCGACACCAACGTGATGGCGGGCCGCACGGGCGCGAACGTCGGCGGCCGCTACGAGGGACTCGTCTACCTGACGTGCGACGCGTCGAACGGCTTCGTGCCGGGGCCCGAGTCGGCGGCGGGCTGCGACCTCGTCTACCTCTGCTACCCCAACAACCCGACGGGCGCGGTCGCCACCAAGGCGCAGCTCCAGGCGTGGGTCGACTGGGCGCGGGAGAGCAAGGCGCTCATCCTCTTCGACGCGGCGTACGAGGCGTTCATCCGCACGCCCGGCATCCCGCATTCGATCTACGAGTGCGACGGCGCGCGGTCGTGCGCGATCGAGTTCCGCAGCTACTCCAAGACGGCGGGCTTCACGGGCATCCGCTGCGGCTACACCGTGGTGCCGAAGGGCCTTGTCGCGTTCAAGGCGGACGGCACGCCGGTCGAACTCCGCCCCCTGTGGACGCGCCGCCAGACGACGAAGTTCAACGGCGCGAGCTATCTCACCCAGCGCGGCGCGGCGGCGATCTACACGCCGGACGGCCAGGCGCAGACGAAGGCGACGATCGACTTCTACCTCGAAAACGGGCGGCTCATGAAGGAGGCGCTCCAGTCGCTCGGCTACACGGTGACGGGCGGCGGCGACTCGCCCTACCTGTGGGTGAACGTCAACGGCGACAGCTGGGCCTTCTTCGACCGGCTCCTGAAGGAGGCGAACGTCGTGACGACGCCCGGCGCGGGCTTCGGCCGGGCGGGCGAGGGCTACATCCGCATTTCGTCGTTCAACTCGCGCGCGAACGTCCTGGAGGCGATCGATCGCATCGGAAAGGTGCTGAAGAAATGAGCAGGAAAACGAACCAGATGGGAACGAAGGACGGCCGCCGGGCGCTGCTGGCGGCTCTCGCGGGCGCGCTGGCGTGCGCGGCGACGGCCGGCGTGACGTGGTATCCCGCCGACGACTGGCAGGACACGCCCGACCCCATCGCCTCGCCGCACGCGAAGAAGGGCGGCACCGTCCGCTTCAACGGCGGCATGCCGCCGAAGAGCTTCTGCGAGTACGTCGACAACAACACGTACACGCGCATGACGTTCTCGCTCATGTACGAGACGCTGATCTCGACCGACACCGAGACGCTGGAGTTCGTCCCGAGTCTCGCGCGGCGCTGGGCGGTGTCGGACGACGGCCGCGAGTTCACGTTCGTCCTGGACGAGCGCGCCCGGTGGTCGGACGGGGAGCCCGTCACCGCCGAGGACGTGAAGTGGACGTTCGACGCGGTGATGGACCCGAAGAACGACACGGGCCCCTACAAGGTGATGATGGGGTCGTTCGAGAGCCCCGAGGTCGTCGACGCGCGCACGGTCGTCTTCCGCAAGAAGGGCGATTCGCCGAAGGACTGGCGCGACATCATGAACTGCGGGATGTTCTACATCCTGCCGAAGCACCATTTCGCGGGCGGCGACTTCAACAAGATCGACCTCCTGGACGCGCCGGTGAGCGGCCCCTACCGGCTCTCGCGCATCGCGGAGCAGGTCGAGACCGAATGGTCGCGCGTGCCCGGCTGGTGGCGCGCGGACTTCCCGAGCTGCCGGTACGTCTGCAACTTCGACCGCATCGTGCTGCGCTACTACATCGACAACGAAAACGCGTTCGAGGCGTTCAAGAAGAAGTCGATCGACGTCTACCCCGTCTACACCGCGCGCATCATGCGCAACGAGACGCACGGCGAGAAGTTCGACCGCAACTGGATCCTGAAGCGGCGCGTCCGGAACCACAACCCCGTCGGCTACCAGGGCTTCGCGATGAACCTGCGCAAGTGGCCGTTCGACGACCGGCGCGTCCGGATCGCGATGGCGAAGCTGATCGACCGCGAGACGATGAACCGCACGATGATGTTCAACGAGTACTTCCTCCAGCGGTCCTACTACGAGGACCTCTACGACGAGGCGCATCCGTGCCCCAACCCGCTCTACCTCTTCGACCCCGAGGGCGCGGCGGCGCTGCTCGCCGAGGCGGGCTTCGCGAAGAACCCCAAGACGGGCGCGCTGGAGCAGAACGGCCGCGCGTTCAAGTTCACGTTCCTGTCGCGGTCGGGCAGCGACGAGAAGTTCCTCTCGCTCTTCAACGCGGAACTGCGGAAGCTCGGCATCGAGATGAAGATCGAGCGCAAGGACTTCGCCGCGTGGATGCGCGACATGGACGCGTTCAACTTCGAGATGACCTGGCAGTCGTGGGGGGCGGGCATCTTCAAGAACCCCGAGACGGCGTGGCTCTCCACCGAGGCCGACCGCAAGGGCAGCAACAACACCGTCGGCTTCAAGTCCGCCGAGGTGGACGCGCTCATCGCGGCGGAAAAGTCGATGACGACGATGGCGGCGCGCTCCGAGGCATACAAGAAGATCGACGCGCTCGTCGCCGCCGAGGCGCCGTATGCGTTCCTCTGGAACGTGGCGGCGACGCGGCTCCTCTACTGGAACAAGTTCGGCATGCCCGCGAGCGTCCTCTCGCGCTTCTCGAACGAGGAATGCATCTTGAGCTACTGGTGGTACGACGAGGACCGGGCGCAGGAGCTGGACGCGGCGATGAAGAACCACACGTGCCTCCCTGCGGTGCCGCTGGAGGTCGATTTCGACGCGGTGACGAAGGCGGCGGAATGACGGAGGACTACGAGCTCCTGGATTCGGGCGACGGGCGCAAGCTGGAACGCTTCGGCGCGTACGTGCTCGCGCGCCCGTGCTCGCAGGCGCTGTGGCGGCCGTCGCTTCCCGAGGCGGACTGGCGGCGGGCGGACGCGAGCTTCGACCGCACGGACGGCAACCGCTGGCATGGTCGCGCCAACCTGCCGAAGGAGTGGCGCATCGCGACGGCGGGCATCACGTTCAAGCTCGGCGGCACCGACTTCGGCCACCTCGGCATCTTCCCCGAACAGCGCGCGCAGTGGCGCTGGATCCGGGAGCGGGCGCAGGGCGCGCGCGTCCTCAATCTCTTTGCCTATTCCGGCGGCTCGACGTTGGCGGCCGCGCTCGGCGGTGCGGAGGTCTGCCATCTCGACGCGTCGAAGGGGATGGTCGAATGGGCGCGCGAGAACGCCGCGCTGAACGGCCTCGCCGACCGGCCGATCCGCTGGATCGTGGACGACGCGCACAAGTTCATGAAGCGCGAGCTCCGGCGCGCTCGGCGCTACGACGCGATCATCCTCGACCCGCCGACGTTCGGGCGCGGTGCGGGCGGCGAGATGTACAAGATCGAGCGCGACCTCGCCGAGACGCTGTCGCTCGTGAAGGACCTTCTCTCCGACACGCCGCGCTTCGTGCTCTTCTCGTCGCACACGCCGGGGCTGTCGCAAGTCGTGGCCGGGAACATCCTCTCGCAGCTCTTCCCGTCGGCGCGGCTGGAGGCGGGCGAGATGCTCTTGGAAGGGCGCGGGCTTCCCTGCCCGAGCGGCATTTTCTGCCGCGCGATTTTCTGAGCCGCCGCGCGCGTGCCGTCGCGCCGGGACCGGGGTCCGTCGGCCGTTCAAAAAAATTTAAAATACCCCCTTGCCAAGCGCCGCGGAGTTGTGATATACTATCTCTCGTTTTGGGTGACAAAGCAAAGCACAAGCGAGCTTAACTCAGTTGGTAGAGTGCCACCTTGCCAAGGTGGTTGTCGAGGGTTCGAGTCCCTTAGCTCGCTCCACTTTTGAAGCCCAAA
>JAFPYE010000169.1 GCA_017412325.1 Kiritimatiellia bacterium
AGCGGGTGGGCGAAGAGCGAAATCTTTTCAGTCGACGGCGTGTTGTCCACGGGAGACCTCCTTTCGAACGACAAGAGTATACCACAACAGCGCGAACACTGGCAAGAAGACGGCGATGCCGACGGCCATGTGGACGGCGCTCACGGACGACGCAGGCGCGCAGGCGTCCGCGAAGACGAGCCCGACGAGGCGCGCGGCGTTCGCGAGGACGGCGACGAGCCAGGCGGCCGCGAGCGCGGCCGGGAGCCGGAGCGCCAGGGCGCGAATCGGCAGGGCGAACGCGAAGAGCGCGCAGACCATCGAGAAGAAATCGGTTGCCGCGCACGCCCGCACGACGGCGAGCGTCACGCCGTGCGCCGAAATCGTGAGTGCAGTCGGATCGTAGGCCGCGCCGAGATGAAACGCGGCGAGGCGTGCCGCCGGCCGCAGGAACGCGACGGCAACCGCCGCTTCCGGCAACGCGTCGACGCACAGCTTGACCGCCAGCGCGGCGGCTAGCCCTCCGGCTGCGACCCGGCGGCGCAATCCTCCTCCTTGGCGACTTCGCCGAGCGTCTTGGTGCCCGACAGGAGCGCGACGACCTGCTGCTGCACTTCGCCGAGGTTCTCGAGGCGGATGCGCGGGTCGAGGATGACGAAGGTATCGCCCTGCTTGCGGTCCTCGTAGACGCGGCGGATCGTGCCGTCGTCCAGCTCCTTCGCGTCGCGCTCGACGAGGATCTTCGCGCGCTCCAGCATGACCGCGAGGACATAGACGACGTTCTTCATCGCCGGGTCGTCGAGCGTCATCAGCTTGCGGAGCAGTTCGCCCGCGTCCTCCTTCTTGAGGGGCTCTTTCTTCTCTTCCTTCACGGGCGCGAAATAGACGCCGTCCCACTGCGAAAACGCCGTCCAGTCCCGCGCCGCCGACTTCCAGCAGTCGGGGTGGCAGTCGTAGCGGTCATAGCCGCCCGCCGTCTCCCGGAGCGCGCTCACGACCGGCGCGCGGTCGACGAGCGGCTGTTGGCACAGGCTGCACACATGCCCGCGCGATCTGAGGTTCCATTCCTGTGACATGCCCGTAGTATATCAAATCTCAATCCGGCGCGGCTAGACGACGTAGTGCTTCAGCGCGTGGCCGTCGAAGTAGCCGAACGAGCGGCTCGATCCGCCCTTGGGAAGCGAAACGCTGCCGGGATTGAAGATCGTCAGCCCGCACGCGAGCGTCTTCAGCTCCGGGACGTGCGTGTGGCCGTGCGCGAGCACCGTCCCCATCCCGAGCGGCGGCAGGCGGTATTCGTTGAAGAGATGCCCGTGCGTCAGGAAGAACTTCTCCGTCCCCGCGTCCAGGATATCGTAGTCCTTCATGATCGGAAACGCCAGCATCATCTGGTCCACCTCCGCGTCGCAGTTGCCGCGCACCGCGACGATCCGGTCCTTCAGCCCGTTGAGGATTTCGGTCACGCGGACAGGATCGTAGAAGTTCGGCACGCCGTTGCGCGGGCCGTGGTAGAGGAGGTCGCCCAGCAGCACGAGCTTGTCGTAGCCCAGCGCGTCGCCCGCCGCCAGCGCGGCTTCCAGCGTGGAGGGCACACCG
>JAFPYE010000023.1 GCA_017412325.1 Kiritimatiellia bacterium
GCCGCGCCTTGGCTGCTGGGCGGCAGGTCAGCCATTGAGGTAGTCCTCGCTGTCGCCTTCGCGCAGGCGCTTGCCGACGGTGTGGGATTCGTAGGAACCCGCGATTTCGTTCAGCATGATCTCGGTCTCGGCGATGTGCTCGCCGAAGAGGCGCGCGACCTGCTGGACGGTGTAGACGTTCTTGCGGATGACGTCGCGGGCCTTGGCGGCGATCTCCTCGCGCCGTCCCTCGTTCTTCGTCACGTCCTGGATGACGGCGCCCGCGCACTCCCCGCGGCTGATCGGGAACACGCTGATCGTGACGAGGCGCTCCTTCCACGGCTGGCGGAACTTGACGATTTCGCTGCCGTGCTCGATGGCGCCGGAGAAGAGCTCGTTGAATTCCGGCATGAACGCGTCGATCGTCAGCCCATCGAGGTTCCCGAGCGCCTCGTACTCCGCCTGGGCGCCCGCCATCTCCGCGAAGATGCCGTTGCACTCGATGATCGCGCCGGTGCCGTCGACGATGACCACGCCGGCGGGAATGTACTTGATAAGGGCGTTGGAGGTGCGCTGGAAACTCTTCTTGAGGTAGGTGTGGCACATCGCCTCCTCGGCCTTGCCGGCGATGAGCGCCTTCGCGAACTCGCGGCAGGTGTCGTAGCCGCAGGCCCCGCAGTTCACCTCGTCGGACTTCGCGTACTTGCCGACGCGGGCGAGCGCGGCGGCGATCGCCTCCTCCGCCGGTTCGTCCTGCGCGACGACGTCCGGCTCGTAGCGGGAGACGCCGCAGTGCGCGAAGCACCGCTGCGTGGACGGCTGGATCGGCGCCATCGCGTCCGTCGCGAACAGCGTGGCGAGCCCCGAGGCGCCGCGCGGCATGGCCGGGCCGTTCACGCAGCCGCCGGGGCAGGCGAGGACTTCGACGAAAATCTTGCGCGTGTACTTCTCGGGATGCTGCGCAAACTCCTCCGGGTCGAAGTCCTCCAGCATCCGGCGGAAATCCTCCAGCCCCGAGACGGAAACGTAGCGCACGTCCGTGCGGCCGTCGCGCAGCGTGTCGTTCATGCCGCCCTCGACCGAATAGAAGCGGCCTTCCTCGGCGGGGCCGAGCGCGAGTTCCGCCTCTTCGCCGAACACGATGCCTTTTTCCTCGAACAGCTGCTCGAGCGCTGGGAAGATGATGGCGAGCGCAAGTTCGTCGGGGTGCGCGTCCGATTCGTTCTTCTTCGCCGCGCACGGCCCGAAGAACACGACCTTTGCCTTGGAGCCGAACTTCTCCTTGATGAGGCGGCAGTGCGCCCGCACGGGCGACGGCAGCGGCGAAATGAACTTCGCGTAGCCGGGCAGGTACTTGCGCACCATGTCCACGGCGGCGGGGCACGCGGACGAAATGACGAGCGGCGAGTCCGTCGCGTCCAGGAGGCGCGCGACGTGCGCGCTGACGCTCTCGGCGCCGTGGGCGGTCTCGCTGACCTCGGCGAAGCCGATGCGCTTGAGGGCGGCCGCGAGCTGCCCGATCGTGGCGCCCTTGAAGTAGCCCGCGAAGCTCGGCGCCACCGACGCGTAGAGCGGCTCGCCCGACGCGAGCAGCTCCTTGAGGCGCGCAAGGTCGCTCCGGATCTTCTTCGCGTGCGCCGGGCAGACCTTGACGCATTCGCCGCAGGCGACGCAGGCTTCGGGGATGACCGACGCCTTGCCGTTGACGATGCGAATCGCCTTGACCGGGCAGTGCCGGACGCACTTGTAGCAGTCCTGGCACTCGTTCTCTGTCGTGTAGACGGGGTTTGTCATCTTGACGCAACGTCCTTTCGCCGCGCGCGCGGCCCACTCACTTTTCCGGGAACGTCTTCTGGAGGATGTCGAGCATGACGCCCGGATCCACGTTGGTGAAGGTCTTGCCGTCGACGATCACGACCGGGCCCCGCGCGCAGTTCCCCGTGCAGAGACTGGCGGCGAGCTCCAGGTCGGTTTCGTCCTTGAGCCCGCGGTCTGCGAGGAACTTCTCGCAGACCGCCAGGTTCTTCTCGTTGCCCCTTGCGAAGCACGAGCTGCCCATGCAGATCGTCACGTGCGGCTTGTCACTCATAGTCGACGACGCTCGCCCAGTGCAGCAGGAGTTCGTGGTTCTTCGCGCTCTGCTCCTTCGCGCTTTCGGCGGCGGCCACGATCGGCAGCCACTTCTGGACGTCGGCGACCTTCGCCTTGAGCGCCTCGCACGCGAGCGCCATGTACTTCTCGGCCGCAGCGACATGGCCGCTCAGCCAGAAGAGCAGGTACGTGCGCGCGACGTCCGCGAGCGGATCGCCGAGGCGGACGTGCGACCAGTCGATGACGCGCCATTCGCCGTTGGGGGTGATGATGACGTTCGTCGGATTGAAGTCGCCGTGGCAGAGCGACTTGCCGCGCGGCAGAGACTGCAGCTTCATGTGCAGGTCGTACCTCGTCTCCTTCGGCAGCGGCGACGCGGATA
>JAFPYE010000170.1 GCA_017412325.1 Kiritimatiellia bacterium
GCCCGCCGCCGACTCGGCCGCGGGCGAGGAGGAGAAGCCCGCCGACAAGGGGCCGTACATCCTGCCGTCGGCGGCGCTCCTGTCGCCGCTCAAGAAAACGCAGGCCGATCATTCCGACGTCGGCGTCACGAGCCAGAAGCTGATCGACACGCTCAAGCTCTTCGACGTCAATGCGGAGCTGGCCTACACGGTGGAGGGCCCGGTCGTCACCAAGTACGCGCTGACGCCGGAGCCGGGGACGCGCCCCGAGAAGTTCACGTCCCTCCAGGCGACGATCATGATGGCGCTGAAGGCGAAGTCCCTGCGCATCGAAGCCCCGATCCCCGGCGAGGACAAGATCGGCATCGAGGTCCCGAACCTCAAGCCCGCCGGCATCTCCTTCCGCGAGATCTTCGAGTCGGACGCATGGCGGAACGCCCATGCGGAACTGCCGCTCCTCTTCGGCAAGCGCGCCGACGGGCGCGAGCTGGTCGCCGACCTCGCGACGATGCCGCACATGCTCGTCGCCGGCGCGACGGGCCAGGGCAAGTCGGTCTGCCTCAACTCGCTCATCTGCGGGCTCCTGATGACGCGCACGCCCGAGCAGCTCAAGCTCATCATGGTCGACCCGAAGTGCGTCGAGTTCACGCCGTATGCCAAGATCCCGCACCTGCTCGTGCCCGTCATCACCGACAACCGCAAGGTCGTCTTCTCGCTCCACTGGGCGGTGGCGGAGATGGAAAAGCGGCTCAAGCTCTTCGCGCGCGCCCGCGTTCGCAACATCTACGACTTCAACCACCGCCCGCAGGTGACGCAGACCGACATGTTCGGCAACGACGAGCCGGTCAATTCCGACATGCCCAAGACCGTGCCCTACATCGTCATCATCATCGACGAGGCGGCGGACCTGATCGGCCAGTGCGGGAAAGAGGTCAACCCCGACATCCAGCGCATCACCCAGAAGGCGCGCGCGGCGGGCATCCACCTCATCCTCGCGACGCAGCGCCCCGACGCCAAGATCATCACCGGCACCATCAAGGCGAACATCCCCGGGCGCGTCGCGTTCAAGACGTCGCAGGCGATCGACTCGCGCACGATCCTCGACGAGGCCGGCGCGGAAAACCTGATCGGGCGCGGCGACATGCTCTTCCGGGGCAAGGACGGGCTCCTCATCCGCGCGCAGGGCGCCTGGATCTCCGACGCGGAGATCGCCAACATCACCAACTTCATCGAGGAGCACGCGAACACGCAGTTCGACGAGAAGTTCGCGACGAAGCTCGGGCGCGTCAAGGAGGCGACGATCGAGGACCCCTTCGCGTCGAACGAGGACGATCCCGACAACCAGCCGCAGGCGGAGGAGCAGCCGAAGGAGGTCCAGCGCGCGCTGGTCAAGGCGGCGGCGGACGCGGACGACTTCAAGAAGGCGGTGGAGTGCGTCATCAACACGAAGCGCGCCTCGACCTCGCATTTCCAGCGGCAGATGGGCTGGGGCTACAACCATGCGGCGAAGATCCTCGACATGCTGACCGAGCGCGGCATCGTGAGCGCGCCGCAGGGCATGGGCCCGCGCCAGATCATCATGGACCAGGACCAGCTCGTCGCCATCCTGAACGGCGACGACGGCGCCGCCGGAGTCCCTGCCGAGCCGACCGATGCTTTAGCAGACGAACCACCCACCGCCAACGATGAGGAGGAATTGACATGATCGATTTCGGAGCCACCCTGCGCCAGGCGCGCGAGGCCAAGGGCCTGACGCTGAACGACGTCGCGACGACGACGCACATGATGGTGCAGATGGTCGAAGACCTGGAGAACGAACGCTTCGGGCGAATCGCCGCGCCGATCTACGGACGCGGGTTCGTGAAGCTTTACTGCGAGGCGGTCGGCATCGACGACTACAAGCCGCTCGTCGCAGAGTTCATGGAAATCTTCAACGGCAACCGCCCGCCGACGATCCGGATGCGCGAAGAGCCGCCGCCGGCCCCGCCGGAACCCGCGCCGGAACCCGAGCGCGCGGCGGAATTCGAACGCGCGGCGGCCCCCGAACCGGCGCCCGGGCCGGAAAGCGAACCCGTCGCCGACGGCGGGTTCCGGCTGGAGCAGGAAACGGCCGCGCCCGCGTTCGCCCCCCTTCCCGAGCCCGAACCCGCGCCGACGCGTCCGCTGTCGCGCTACGCGCCGCCGACGCCGCTCGCCGAGGAAGCGACGCGCGAGCCGTTCACGTTCCCGGAAATCCCGCCGGTCGTGTGGCGCGTGCTCGCGCTGCTCGTCGTCGCGGGCGCAATCCTTTGGCTTGTCTTCTACCTCGGCCGGGGGCTCTACCGCGCGACGATGATCGCGCCCGAGGGCACGCCGCCGGCCGTCGATGAGACGGCAAAGCCGGGCGCAACCGCCGCGCCCGCCGCGACGTCCGCCGCCGCGACGCGCACGCCGCTGGAAGTTCCACCCCTTTACATCGACTGAAAGATTGTGTATAATTTGCGTCACCAAGGGAATCACATAAAACAAGAAAAAGGAATTAAATATGGAAATCGTAGTCTGCAAGACGAAAGAAGAAGCTTCGAAACTCGCCGCCGACATGATCAACGCGGCAGTCAAGAAGAATCCGAAGACCGTGCTCGGCCTTGCGACCGGCTCGACGCCCGTCCTGATGTACAACGAGATGGCAAAGGCGGTCAAGGCGAAGAAGGTCTCGTACAAGGAAGTCAAGAGCTGGAACCTTGACGAATACTACGGGCTCGCGCCGACGCACGAGCAGAGCTACCGCTACTTCATGAACGAGAA
>JAFPYE010000171.1 GCA_017412325.1 Kiritimatiellia bacterium
CCTTGCGGTAGCCGTCGGGGTTCGCCATGCCGAAGTTGGCCTCCATGTTCTCCTCGACCGTCGCGCCCTTGTTGTGGCCGAGGACGAGCACGCTCTTGCCGCCGATCGTGCCGAAGCCGCCCACGAGCCCGCGGTCGTCGTTCACGAGGCGGTCGCCGTGCAGCTCCTCGAAATCGTCGCAGACGTACCGGATGAAATCCTTCAGGTGCGGGCGCTTCGGGTCGCGCGCCAGCTTCACGCAGTCCATCGCCGTCTTCTTCGTCGTCGTTGCCATCTTAGAACCCCCAGTAGTTGAGCATCTTGGCGATGAACGCCTTCAAGTCCTTGCGCGCCACGATCTTGTCGATGAAGCCGTGCTTCTCCAGGTACTCCGCGCTCTGGAAGTCGGCGGGCAGCTTCTGGTGGATCGTGTTCTCGATCACGCGCCGCCCCGCGAAGCCGATCAGCGCCTTCGGTTCGGTCACGTTGATGTCGCCCAGCATCGCGTAGCTCGCGCTCACGCCGCCCGTCGTCGGGTCGGTCAGCACCGAGATGTAGGGGAGCCCCGCCTCCTTCAGGCGGCCGATCGCCGCGCTCGTCTTCGCCATCTGCATGAGCGAGAGGATGCCCTCGTGCATGCGCGCGCCGCCCGACGCCGAGAAGAGGACGAGGGGCCGCCGCTCCGCAATCGCCTGCTCGCACGCGCGCGCAATCCGCTCGCCCGTGCCCGTGCCGAGCGAACCGCCCATGAACGCGAAGTCCATCACGCCGAGCATCGCCTTGTGGCCGCCGATTTCGCACGTACCCATCACGATGGACTCGCGCTCGCCCGTCTTCTGGATCGTCGCCTCGACCTTGTCCTTGTAGGGGCCCGTCGCGTCGTGGAAGTCGAGATGGTCGGAGTAGCTGACCGCGCGGAACACCTCCGCGAACGTGCCCTCGTCCGCCACCTGCGCGATGCGCTGCCGCGCCGACAGCCGCCCGTGGTAGTTGCACTTCGGGCAGATGCAGTTGTTGTCCTTCCACTCCGCCTTGGACATGTGGCTGTTGCACTTCGGGCAGATCGCCCACAGCGCCTTCGCCGGCGGGATTGCCGCCTTTTCGGCCTTTGGTTCGAACCAGCTCATGGTGTCGGGACTCCTTTTCTTACGCGGGGAAATAGACGATGCCGTAGATCGTCGCGCTCTGGCCGCCGAGGGCCCGGAGCGCATGGTTGACGACGCTGTTGTAGTAGGCGGTGTCGCCCGGCTTGAGGACGGTCGTCTCCTCGCCGTAGCGCAGCTCCACCTCGCCGTCGATGCAGATGATCAGCTCCTCGCCTTCGTGCGACGAGGTCTTCTCGCCCTCGCCCGGCTTGAGGACGATGTGGAACGGGTCCATGTGGCGGTCGGGCTTGCCGAGCGCCAGCGACTGATAGGTGTATTCCGAGCCCGAGACCGCGCGCCCGCCGACCGTGCCCGCCGCGAGATCGGCCGCGCGGGTGATGACGGGGTCGGGCTTGAACTGGTCGTCCATGAACGTGCCGAGCCGCTGCCCGAGCGCGCGCGAGAACTTGGTGAGGATGCCGAGCGCGGGGATGACCTCGCCCGCCTCCATCGCCTTGACGACGGACACGTCCAGACCGCACTTCTCCGCCAGCGCCTCCGGCGTCAGCCCGAGCGCCTCGCGATACGTTTTAATCCGCAGACCCACCTTTTCTTCGAGTGCCATGAAGAGAATCCTTCCTAGTTTGAGAGTAGTATATCATAATCCGCGCCCGCTTGACGAGTGCCCCAGCGGCAGACACCGTCCTGCGGGCGCTTGACGGACGGGAAGCGGCAGATTTCCCTTCCGTCCGCGCCGACGAGCGATGCTTCCCCGCCCGCAACCGCGATTTCGCCCTGCGCCACGTTGAGCGCGTTCGCCGCCAACAGGCACTTCTCGAACCCGTCGCCACGCCCGAAATTCCACACCTCGTCCGGCGACGCGCACCGGCTCGTCCCGTCGTAGATCGACTCGTTCGGGAGCGCGGCAATTGCTGCCAGCGTCGCCGCCTTCGAGACGGGGCAGCGCTCCAGCGCCGCCTTCACGAACGGCCCCGCCTCGGTTTCGCCCAGTTCGTGCCCCGCATACGGCGCGAGCGCGGCGGCGCGGTTGGTTGTCCTGAGCGCGCGCAGGCGCTCGGCGATTTCGGCGTAGCCCATTTCCGTCGTCAGGCCGAGCGGCTCGTCGTCCGCGGCAAAGACGACGCGCTCCGCGTCCGGCAGGCGCGGCGTCACGCGCCGTTGGTCGGGCGCTTCGGCGGGCGGCGTCAGGAACGTCGCGAGCTTGTCCGAAAACGCGGCAAAGACGCCGCGGTCGATCGTCGCCGTCGGATAGAGGAGGTGGATGTAGCCCGTCGCGTGCGAGACGATGGTGACGCGCTCGTGCTCCAGGGCGCGCCGCGCCTGCTGCGAGATGACCGTGCCGTTCGCCCACATCGTGCGCGTGACGAGGCGGCGGTTGTTCGTCAGGATGCCGTCGTCCACGTCGAGGAAGTTCTGGCTGTGGAGCGGCGTCGCCATCAGGAAGACCGATTCGAGCGGCAGGCCGCAGACGACGAACGCCGCCGCCGCGTAGAGCCCCGCGAGCGAGACGCACTCGCCCGCGCCGACCGTGTGGCCGGGCTTGTGGCGGAAGGCGTCCATCGCCTCGATCGTCTCGGTCTTCCAGTAGGGGATCGTGTCCGACGTGTACTTGTCGAGCCCGAAGTGGCGGCGGATGTCGATGTCGTAGTAGTAGGCGTCGCCCTGGTAGCCGAAGAGCGCGTTCGAGGCGGCGATCTCGTCCGGCGAGAGGAACGGCGCAAACCGCTTCAGCTCGACCGCCTGGCGCGTGAGGCCCCACGTGTCGAGGTCGAGGTTGAAGGTGTAGTTGTCCATGATGTGCTGCCGCAGGCGCTGCAGGCGCTTCTTCGGGCGCATCTCGCGGATGCCCGCGAACCATTCCAGCTCGCGCCACCGCCACAGGCGCGGCGAGAGGATGTTGGCGAGCACAAGCGAAAACATCAGTTCGGGAAAGACGAAGATCTCCATGTCGGAGAGCGTCGTCGCGGCGGACTTCTCTTCGTCGCTGATCGGTCTCATGTCACACCGCCACCGGCCCGGGCCGCAGGATGTCGATCGTGCCGTCCGCGTTCACCCGCGCGACCGTCGAGGCGACGCCGCCCGGCGAGACGCCGTCGTCCACCACGAGGTCCGCCGTCAGCCCCGCCTCGGCGAGCGCGGCGGGCGCGTCCGTCGCCGGACGCTGCCCCGAAAGGTTTGCGCTCGTGACGCGCAGCGCGCCGCCGCACGATGCGATAAGCCGCCGCGTCCAGTCGTGGTCG
>JAFPYE010000172.1 GCA_017412325.1 Kiritimatiellia bacterium
AGGTTGCAATCACATGATAATTATATCATATCTACAGAGGCTCCGCAAGGGGGAGCATTGATTTTATTGAAGATTTTTCACTTGGTCACGCCGAGGACCTAATATCCAAGTGGCAAAGTCGGGACACCGGCGGCGCCAAGACCGCCTACGGCTACAGCCGCAAGCTCAAGTGCGGCCTCGCCATCGTCGCCAAGCAGCGCACGGGCGATTCGACGGTGGACGCGTTCTCGGTCGTCGGCGACGTGAAGGGCCACGACGTCATCATGATCGACGACATGACCGCGACGGGCGGCACGCTCTCGGCGGCGGCGAAGATGTGCCGCGAGTCGGGCGCGAAGTCGGTCCACGCGTTCGTCTCGCACTTCCCGCTGACGGCGAAGGGCGAAGAGCGCCTGATGACCGAGACGCAGCTCGACGAGCTCGTCGTCACCGACTCGATCCCGCTGCGCGAAGGGTTCGACCCCGCGAAGCTGCCGTTCAAGCTGACGCAGCTGTCGGTCGCGCCGCTCATCGGCGAGGCGATCAAGCGCACGCACAACAACGAGTCGATCAACGACCTCTTCAACCACGAGTGATGAAAATCCTCGTCGGTCTCGGCAATCCGGGTGCGTCGTATGCGAATACGCCGCACTCGGTCGGTTTTGAGACGGTCGACGCGATTGCCGCCGCGATCGGCGCGACGTGGGAGGAGAAGCGCGCGTTCAAGTGCCTTCTGGCGCGCGGCACTTTTGCCGCGGTCCCCGTCCTGCTCGTCAAGCCGCAGACCTTCATGAACCTGTCGGGCGAATCGGTCGCGCCGGTCGTCAAGTACCACAACGCGACCGCCGCCGACCTCCTCGTCGTCCAGGACGACATCGACCTGCCGCTGGGTCGCCTGCGCATCCGCACGGGCGGGTCGTGCGGCGGGCACAACGGCATCCGCAACATCATTGAGCGCCTCGGCACGCCTGCGTTCACGCGGCTCAAGCTCGGCGTCGGCAAGGACCGCGGCAACGTGATCGGCCACGTGCTCGGCAAGTTCGACCCCGCGTCGCGCGCGGTGATGGACGAGGAGGTCGCCGCCGCCGCGAAGGCCGCCGCCGACATCGTGCGCCTCGGCGCGGACAAGGCGATGAACGCCTGGAACGGCTGGCAGCCCGCCGCCGGCAGCGCGGCGAAGGCGTGAGATATGATATACTAAGGCCATGGACGAGCACGAGCGCTATCGCGATGAATTCGGACGGCCGCTGCCGCGCTACTGGCCCCGGGAGCCGGACAAGCGCGGGCGGCACGCGTCGTTCGCCTCGGCGGTGACGGCGGCGTTCGCGGATCTGACGACCGTCCACGAGCCGTTCTTCGATTCGCTCGCCGACCGCTGGCCGCGGCTCTTCCCGAACCTGCCCGCGCGCCCGGGCCGCTACGACGACGGCAAGATCTTCCTCTACGTCGCCAACGCGCCGACGCTCTTCCTGATGCGCGGGCGGCTCGCCGCCGTCAAGCGCACGCTCGCGGCGCTCCCCGACGCGCCGAAGAAGCTCGACCTCCGACTGGAGATCCGGTCATGGTAGCGGCGGCGCTCCTTCTCGCGGCGACGTTCACGCGTCCCCTGGAGCGGGTCAATTCGATGGACCCGATCCTCGCGCAGTCGGTCTACGATTCGCGCGCCGTGCTGCTCGTCTACGAGACGCCGCTCGCGATCGACTACGCGGCGCGGCCCTACGCGCTCGTGCCGGGGCTGTGCGAGCTGCCGCAGGTTTCGGACGACGGCCGCACCTACGTCTTCAAGATGCGCGCGGCGCGGCAGAACGACCTGACGAGCCGCGACGTGAAGCGGAACCTGGAGCGGCTGCGCGACCCCGCCAACGCCTCGCCCGGCGGCTGGACGATGAAGGCGGTCGCGTCCCTCGAGACGCCCGACGACGAAACGCTTGTCGTCACGCTCAAGGAGCCGAGCCACGTCTTTCCGTGGATGATGGCGATGAGCTACACGGCGGTGCGGCGCGCCGACGGCACGGGGACCGGCCCCTACCGGCTCGCGTCGTGGCGCAAGAACCACGAGATGGTGTTCCAGAGCCGCGCGCCGATCCCGGGCGGCTTCGACACGATTCGCTACCTCGTCATCAACGACGTTTCGACGCAGTGGCTCATGTTCCTCAAGGGCGAGCTCGACTTCCTCGGCGAGATTTCGCGCGACAACTGGGACGCGGTCATCGCGGGCGACGGCCAGCTGGACCCGCGCCTCGCGGCGGAAGGGGTGCGGCTCTACGGCACGCCGTCGCTGGACGTGCGCTACATCGGCATGAACATGCGCGACCCTGTCCTGGGGCCGAACCGGAAGCTGCGCCAGGCGCTCACGTGCGCGTTCGACTTCGAGGCGTGGAAGAAGTTCTACAACGGGCGCGTCGACTTCGCGGACGGCCCCGTGCCGCACGGCGTGGCGGGGCGGCTGGAGACGCCGTTCCCCTACACGTTCGATCTGGCGCGCGCGAAGAAGCTGCTCGCGGAGGCGGGCTATGCGGACGGCATCGACCCCCAGACGGGGCGGCGGCTCACGCTGACGCTCTCCATCGGGCGCGCGAGCCAGGACAGCCGCGAGCAGGGGGAGCTGCTGGCGAGCTTCTTTGCAAAGATCGGCATCCGGCTGGAGCTCGCGTTCAGCACGTGGGGGACGTTCCTCAAGTCGGTGAACGAAGGGCGCGTCCAGCTCTACATGATGGGCTGGGTGGGCGACTATCCCGACGCGGAAAACTTCCTGCAGCTCTTCTACTCGAAGAACGCGAGCCCGGGGCCGAACCACTCCAACTACGCGAACGCGGCGTTCGACGCGGCGTACGAGGCGGCGATGGCGACGCGGGACGCGGCCGCGCGCAACGTCCACTGGCGCACGTGCCAGGAGGTGCTGCGCGAGGACTGCCCGTGGATCTACACGCATTTCCCGAAGGCGTACACGCTCGTGCGGCCCACGGTCGAAAACTACATTCCGAGCGACTTCCCCTACGGGCAGGAGCGGTATCTCAAAGCGGGAGCGACGGCGAAATGAAGACGGTCTACATCGAACATTCGACGGGCACGAGCCGCCGGTGCGACTGGGCGGCGGAACTGGACCTCACCGAAAAGCCGCAGCGCATCGTCGTGGGGACAGGCCCCGGGTCGTTCGCGGGCATCCGCGCGGCGCTCGCGTTCGCGCAGGGC